>NZ_JBLWAB010000005.1:0-59713 GCF_048284645.1 Mycoplasma haliaeeti
GAATACATTAATTTTTTAAACGAAAGGAATTGTCCTAAATATCTTTATTAGTTCGTCTTTTTTTATTCCCCTAAAACTAAAAAGTTATTTTTTACATTAAAAAAATACAAAAAAATAACTTTTTGCTTTTTTCATTAGTTGTATAATTAATACATAAAAGGAGTAAATATGTTACACGAATCAAATAAAACTCAAGTAAATGAAGTTCTAACAACTAAACCATCATTATTATTAGAAGTATTTTATGCTTCATGATGTGGTCCATGTAAAATGTTTAAAGCTGTCTTAGAAGAATTAGCACAAAAAGATAATATTGAAGTTTACAGAATTAATATTGATGAAAACAGAGATTATGCTTATGAAGCAAATGTAGCTTCAATTCCTTATACACGTGTTTACAAAGATGGTGTTTTAGTTTCAACATTTTTAGGTTACAAACCTTATGCTGAATTAAAACAACTTTTAGGACTTTAATAATTAGTAGCTTAGGCTACTTTTTTATATTTTTGTTATCTGACTAAATTGTTACATTTTCAATTACTTTTTTTTTTTTTTTACAGTTACACCTTGAGGAAAAAGATATAATTTATATTATTAAATTTGAAATTAATAATATAAATATTATTAATAAATCAAGATAGGCGACATATCATGATCAAAGCAAAGAAAAGAAAAATATTAAAAACAAGTTTAATTCTCGGAAGTGGAGCACTATTAACTGGTGCTGTTTTTGGTGTAACCTTTGGAGTTATAAATCAACATGGTAAAGGATACATTTATTCTTCAAGTGATATTAATAAGCCAAATTTAACCAACGTTACAATTAAACTTATTCCCGCCCAAGTTTCAGGAACTGATGCAAATACTGAATCAGCTAAAAAGGATGATACTGACAAATCTCAAGTCAAAACCACCTTATCATTTACTGATTCTAAAAATAATAAGGTTGTTAAGAAAATAGTTTTATTAACTAACTCAGATGAAGAATTGCAAATGCAAATTCAAAACTTAATTCCAAATGGTTATAACTTTGATCCAGCTAAATATGCTGACTCAACCACTATAACAGCTGAAATTGGAAAAGATAATGTAATTTATGTGGTACCTGAAATTAAATCTCAAACTAAGACCACATTTGTTTTCTATACCCAAGGTGAAAATGGTACTCAAGAAACTGTTAAAACAGTTGAAAAAGATAACACAGATGTTAGTTCACAAAGCAATTTTGACCTTTCAACCTTGCTTCCAGAAGGTTATGGCTTTGTAAATAGTCAAATTCCAACCTTTATAATTGGTTATACTAACAGATTTAATGTTAAGAAACTTGAAATTGATGTAACTTTTAACCTTAAATTCATGAACAATGATAAGCAAGTGGGCCAATTAGTCCCAATAAAAGCTCATAAAGGTGAAGTAGTTAATATCTTACGTTATCTACCTGAAGGATATAAGCTTGCTGAAAATGTGCCTGAAACTGTCACAGCGGATAATAATACTTTTGAAATTAAAGTAGTTGAAATTCCAAGACAAGTTGTAACTACTTTAAACTTTATTGAAATGCAAAATGGTAAAGAAGTAGTTGTGGAATCTCAAAAGGTCACAACTGATCAGTTTGCTACAATTGATTACACTAAATACTTACCTAAAAATTATCAACTAGCGCCAGGTCAAGATAAATTAACTATTACTTTAGGTCAAGTTAATACCATTAAAGTAACTAAAATTAAGAAAATTATTACTACAACTATTCGCTTTATTGACTCTAAAGATGGAACCCCTATTGGTGAACCTTTAAGCTTACAAACTTATGATGATGAAAATATAAACTTTGATAATGCTTGAGTTCCAAAAGGATATAAATTAGTTCAATCTGAAATCAAAATTATTCCTGGACAAGTTAATAATATTTCAGTTGAAAAAATTGTTAATAAGGTAACTGCCACTGTTGAATATAAATGAAATAATCGGATTGTTTCAACTACTAAAATTGAAGGCGAAGAAGGAACTGATGTTGATCTTTCTTCTTCAAGTTACATGCCTCAAGGCTTTGAATTACCTAAAGATGATAAACAAACTGTGGTAGTTAAGTTAGCTAACCAAACTTTTGTAATTAATGTAGTTAAGAAAACTATTGAAACAACCTTCAAATTTATGTTGAATAATGTCCAAATTGGAAATATTGCAACTATTCAAACAGCTCCAGATGCTTCAATTACTATTGATCAAGTTAAAGAGTATGTGCCTAGTGGATATCAAATTGTGCCAAAGGCCTCTTATGGATTTAAACTTGGACAAGAAAACATTATTGAAGTAAGCAAGATTGTAAAAGAAATTACTACAACTATTGTTTTCATGGATAATGGAACTAAAATAGGAGAGGCTCGTACCTTTAAAACTCTTGAAGGCGAAGCTAAACCAATTGATTGAAAACCTTTTATTCCTAAAGGTTACCATGTAACAGCTACCCCTATTATTACTAAAGGTAAAACTAATGAAATTCAAGTTGCTAGAGACAAGATTGAATATAGTTATACTTTAACCTTTAAAGATGGTGATAAGATTGTTGGTCAAGTTACAGGTAAATACTTTGATGATGCTATTCCAAAAGTAACTCAATTTGTGCCTCAAGGATACAAATTAGTAAGCTCAATAGAAGCTAACCAAATGCCTCAAAATGGAACAAAAATCTACCAAGTTACCCCTATTATTCCGCCTAAACCTCCAGTAGTAACTAAACCTAATTTAACTCCTGAAGAAAAGAAACAAGTGCAAGAAATTGTTAACACTCGTCAAGGAAAAGCTGTTGATGTAAATAACTTGCAAATTCCTGATAAAGATCAAGCACTTCCTGATGTCCCAAAAGGAACAGTGCCTAAAGAAGTAGCTGCAGAATCTTCTAGAAGACTTAAAGAATATCGTGACTTATTAAACTCTAACAGAGATATTACAGCTAATGATTTAAAGGACATTTACAAAGAAGTTTGAGAAAAGAATCCTGACTTACTTGAAGTCTTTGCTCAATATCTCAATGGCGCTATCTCAATGCCTGGTCGTGATCCAATTCCTAAAGATCAAATTAGACAAATAGCACGTGCTCAACTTGAAGCTGCTCAAAGAATTATGCAATCAGAAATTGCAGCTGGTAGAGTACCTGTCTTTGAGGTTACTGGAAATACCTTTGGATATGATGTAACTATCAAATATGACTACATGGATGATAAATACAATCCATCTGTGCAAAGAATGATTAATGACAATAAACAACGTGTTCTTTCAAACAGCAGTAAATACAATCGTCAACCTAGTGGTATTTTAAATGGAGACTACTTTGGATGATACAAATCTGATATTTCAAGCAGCGTTAGAGGTCTAACTCCATGACAAGATCGTGATAAAACAATAATTGATCCTAAAACAGGTCAAAGAGTCAAGATGGATGATGGACTTAGAGTTTACCAATATGATCCTACTGGTCAAGATGAATTTAGCAAAAATAAACCAAGTCAAAAAATGCTTACAGTTGATGCATCTAACCGTGCTGGATATGATAAATTCTTAAAAATCCTAAAAGAAAATCCTGATATTACTATGGTACGGGTAGATAAGATTGGATATGGTGATAAAAACGAATCATTAAGAAGCCTCTTATCACAATTACCAAATTCAGTTAAAGTTGTTAACTTATTCTTCTACACGAAAGATACTACAGCAATTGCAGGTCTTGAAAATATTCATCTAGATGAAGTTGGAATTTACACTACATTGCCTAACTTAGATAAACGTTCAGATAAGGATGATTGAGGAATTGACCCTGTTGGACTTAAGAATACTAAATTTGCTTCATTTGAAGGTGGAACAATTGAATCTTGAGAAGCTACTGCGCCTGGACAAAGAGCTGCTTCAATCTTCTTTAACACAATTAGACCTTCAAAACATGATAACTTTAGCGATATTAAAGAAGGATTTAAAATCGCTTTAAAAACAAAAGAAAATTGAAAAATCTTCAATGGTACTTTTGGAGTTGGGGGATACCCAACTGGAATTGACCTTTCTTTAAACCACAACATTAAATCAATGAAAGATCTCCCTCTAAATCAAAGAGTATTTAGAAAATTAACCCTACATGCTGATGGAGAAACCTTTACCTTACCAATTGGCGAAATTGTCTCAGGACAATTTGGCTCTCTAGTAGTGCAAGGTCCAGATCGTGCCAAAATGTATTTTGATAACCCAACTACCCACATTTTACATTTAACTGGTACAGCTAGTGATATTGGTACAAATTACGGAATTCATTTATATGGATTACTTGAAGCTGGAAAACAATCTTTAGATACTATTGTGGTCGATAATTTAGAAGCTAAACAACTAATTGAAAGCTCACAAGCTTGAGGACAATTTGGTTCAAGCTATAAACTTATCGTAAAAACTAATTAGAGGTATATATGAAAATAAAACTTAAACAAAACACCTTATTTTATTGACAGAATATATTTGGCTATTTGCTGCTTGGAATCCTGCTTCTTTTTAGCCTATTTTCTCTCTCAAACTTACTTGGCTGAAATCCATCCAAAACAGGTTTAAATGTTTACAAGCCTTTCTTACCAATAGAAAACTTTTTAGATATTTCACAGCCTAATTTCCAAGGACGCAATTTCGTTATTATCTATAACTTTATTGTTTTAATGGTTCCATTAATTCTGGCTCCATTTTGACTTGCCCGCAATGCAAGTAAGCAGCCACTCAGCTTTAGTAAATATTTACCATGAGCTTTTGGTTACTTAATCATTATGCTAGCTTCATTTGGATTGCTTATTGCTCTTCCTATTACTGAAGATAGCTCAATGATACTATTACTAATTAAAACTATTCCATTTACAGTCTTAATGCTACTTAATTTAGGCTTTGAAATTTATCACCTAACATATTGCACTAAAGTGTATACTGGAGCTAAGAAGTACATTCGTAACTTCTTAATCTCTAATATAGCAAAACTTATTATCCTAATTGCAGGTTGAATTCTTCTTACTTTCTTCCTAGTTGGAAATAGCCCTGAAACCTTATTTACAGATAAAAATAATCTTAAAGAAGGCTTTAGAACCCTATTTTATAACTATACAGCAGCTGGTGTGATAACAATTATTGCAATTGTTCTTACCTTCATGCTTTATTGAGGATTTAAGATTGCTAACTTATTTGAACTAGAGCCAAATAATGCACAAGCTAAAGCATTATCTAAACAAGCTTTAAACTTTAACTTCTATGTCCTAGCCTTATTTACTCTATGAATGTTTATTAACATCTTCATTATTAATATTAATGATGGTCCATTAATGAACCGTAAGCCAGCTCACATCTTATGAGCTCTTACATTAGTGATCTCACTAGTTTTACTAGTCCCTATATACTTCTTATTAAAATGAAAACCACTTAATAACTTAAGTAAAACAGCTAAAGGCTTTATCTTAGTTATTCTTTCAATTATATACTTATCAGCTTTACTAATTATTCGTATGCTTAATGCTGATAAGTTCAACAACTACATGGTAGTTTGAATCCTAGTTATTTCTTACTTTGCATTATTATTAGTCTACAAGCTAGCTGGAAATAACTTATCTTACATTACTCGCTATACTTTAGTTCTAATCTTTGCATCATTAAGCATTGCTATCTTCTTCTCAGTATTAGCAGCTTTACTAAATCAAGGAGACAATAATTTAACTGCCTCAATACCATTTAAATTTACTTTAGTTGATATCTTTATTATCATTCCAATTATTGCTTGCTTGCTACAAGTAATTATCCAAATTGGTATTTGAGCTAAAGCAACCTATGTTGTTTATAAATACAATAAAACTCAAGGAGCATCTCATGAAACTAAACTTTCTAAGTAATTTGAAAAACAATAAAGCTGCGCAAGCACTACTTGATCAACAGCAAGCTTATTTAAAGCAAATTTATTCAACTTATAATCAAGTAAAAACAGAAAGCAACTTTATTTCATATCAAGTCTTTACTAACCAATTCCTTATTTTAAATAACATTCAAAAACATGGTGGTCTTTGAGAGGAATTAGTTAATGAGCGTGATGAATTTATGGCCCATAAAAATCAAATCGCTTATCGAGACTTCTTTATTTCTTGAAGTATTAATCCAAGATTTAGTCAAAACATACTAGTACCTGTGATTAGTCACCAATTTGATTCAAATACTAAAGTATTGTCATGAGCTCAAGCTGAAAATGATGATATTGCTGCTATCTTAACTAAATATAATGATTATCTAGCTCAATATTTAGTTTCTAATGATTGTGCAGTTGAAATCATTCCTGGCATTATTGTTAAATACAATTTCGATTTAAAGGATTACAACTTATACTTCTCACCTGAGTTAATTTCTAATGCACATAAAGAAAATTAAACAAAAAGCTGAATCACTAGACAAAATATTAACCATTGTTGAATCACAAAAGAATATTAATTTAATTAACATCTTACGTCTTTCTCAACAAATTGGGATGTATTTCCAAAGAGCTAATCAAGCTAAATCTTATATTGATTATCTCGCTAGTAATTATGCAATTACCAATCCTTTAATCGAACCTGTTAATAATCATTACCTTTCTTTCTTAAATAAACTCACAGCTAAAAGTGCTATTAGTTATAAAACTATTTGAGTTTACATTACTGAAGAAGAAAAATATGAGACTAACTCATATCGTAAGTATGAAAACTACTTATTACAAAACGCCAATAAAAACGACTCTTTTGTTGTTATTGGCCAACGTGCTAAAACTTTTGCCCAAGAAAATAAGCTAGATATCATTTTTGAAAACAGCTTTAATGATGTTACTTATTTAACTGATGTACTACCAGACTTTTTAGAAGCTTATCTAGAAACTAATGGTTTTTGCAAAATTAAGTTTGTCCTCAACTCTTCTAAAACTAAACAACTAAGCTTAAATGTTATTCCACTTAGTGAACTAAACTTTGATTTAGACTTATACCGTAAGGAAAATAACTTTCTATCTATCCAAGGTTTAAATATTTATCCTGATATTAGTAGCTTTGTTAAGTCACAACTTAAGTCATATTTAACTTATATGACTCTAGCACTATTAAGTGAATCAAACTTAATTTATCAAAAATACGCCTTAGTTGCAATTAATCAAAAGATTAATGATCTTGAAAAGAAACAAAAACGCCTAGCGCTAGAAGTATTACGTGCTAAACGTGAATTAGAAGTTGAGCAAATTTCTATCTTATCTAAGAAAAAAGACTTGCTTCATGATGAAAAAGGAGATAGTTATGAATAGTATTAAATGTACCTTTATCTCTGAAAATTCACAAGAAACAAAAGAATACATCTCAAGTCTTGAACTTAACTTAAATCTTGAAGGTCAATGAAGTTTACTAAAACCTAATTCTGTTGGTTCCTATACCAAAGCCTTCTTTAGAATTAAGACTAAAGAAAACACTACTAAATACTATATTTTAGATAACGTCTTTATCACTTATATAAATAATGAAATCAACATCACTTATAGAGGATGCTTTAGAAGTTATTTACAAATTAAAAAGAGCAATGACTTCATTATGCAAAATGAAGCTAAATTAAAAACATTACTCACTGATTTAAATTATTACAAAAGTTGTAAACAACTTTCAGTTGATAATTTAAACAAAATTGCCATCTATAAACTTGAAAATGAAATCTTTATTCTAAAAGCTATTACCTTATTTAATCTCAACCCAGAGGAGTCTAAATGCGCAGAAAACTAAAATGACTAATTCTTGGCCCAGTGACTAGTGCTCTGCCACTAACTGTACTTTCAGCAGCTAGCACTAGCGCTTCTGCTACAGATAATAATGGTGACAATAACAACAATAATCAAGGTAAAAACTTATCCCCAGATTTCGATCAGTTTGCTAAACTAGAAAAAGATTTTCAAGCTGAAAAACTTGGCAAAATTCTAGAACAAGGAATTAAAGATTTACACAATGAGGCTAACACCTTATTAAGTAATACCACAATCAAAGATGCTCAAGATATCTTAAAAGGTATGTATCTTAAAAAAGTAGCTATTTACCTAGATACTCACAAAGCTGCTATTGTTAAGAATCCCAGAGATAATGGATTCTTTACCTTCTATCCTGAAATATTAGCTAACTCAAAAGCTTTTAAAAGCATGAGTCTAAGCTTTGATGATAAAACTTATCAACAAGTTTTAATTGATGCTAAAGAAGGCTCAATTAACCCATATCAAAACCTTCCTTTAGTTTCATCTCAAATTTCAGATCTAAAAGAATTTAGTAGCGAAACGCTAACTAACACTTTAACTAAAGAACAATTCAATTCTAAAATTGATGATTACTTCAAAAAGTTAGCTGGTGAATTTGACGATATCTTCCAAAACAGTGATGATATTCCTACTTTTGAAACTACCTCAATTGATTTTAATTCTTCAGGTGACTTTAATTTACATGCACCTAAAGAATACAACTCTTGAGATGACTATATTAAATCTAAATATAGCTCACGTTTCTTAAAGTTCGACCTTGATCAAAACTCTAAAGAAGACCAAGATCAAGACAAACCACCTTCACCTATTATTCCACCTCTTCCTCAAATTGAGGATCCTGCAGTGAAATCAAATGAAATTCAAAACATTCCTTCACTACACCCAATTGTTTCAGCTGCTATGTATGATGCCTTTAAAGCTCTAACTAGCATAGAAGCTAAAAACACTTTTATTACTAAATATAACAAGAATGTAGAGAAGAATTCTCCTATCTACTTCTTCTTTGATAACAACATTAACACTAGATATCAATATCAAGTTACTGAATTAAAACTTGATTCTAATAATGAATTATTAGCTGATGTTAAAATTCAGGATAAAGTTGATAAAAACAACTTACGTACATATAGCTATAGCATAGATACTTTAGCAAGTAAACAAGTTACATTAGCTACTCAAGCTGCTAATGGATTAATCGAAAATATCTTTATTCAACTATATACAGCTTTAGGAGTTAATGCTCAAATTGATTATCAACAATTAGTTGATCAAGAATTAGCTAACGTATTATTTAATATGATTTCACGTGCTATGAAAAATACTTATAAGCCTGAATACAAGGCTGATTTAGCTAAAATCATTCAAGATAATGCCTCTAGCGTTTCTACTTTAGATCTAAAAGCTAACTTAGAAAGCAAATTTGGCACAGACATTAATTACTTCGTACTTTCAAGCCTTAAAAATACAGTAATTAATGATACTTACTATTTTGCTTTATTACCTAATGCTTACTTAAATACTTATAAGTTGATATCTGAAGGTATTAAAAATAAAATGGATTTAATTAAAGCCAACTTGAAAGTACTTAATGAGTACTACAAGATTGATTATTTAGACATGAGTTGAATTAATCAAGGCTTAGATGTGCTTAATGATGATATTTCTTTCTTAAAGGGACTAGCTATAAATAATAGTTTTAACCTTTATTCACAATATCTTGACTATACAGAGCTAACCTCTCGTAT
This sequence comes from Mycoplasma haliaeeti, assembly GCF_048284645.1. Classification (NCBI taxonomy): domain Bacteria; kingdom Bacillati; phylum Mycoplasmatota; class Mollicutes; order Mycoplasmatales; family Mycoplasmataceae; genus Mycoplasma; species Mycoplasma haliaeeti. The sequence continues at coordinate 9,547 of NZ_JBLWAB010000005.1, forward strand.
TAATAAGACTTTTAGAGACTTATACATTATTTTACACACTGAACTATTAGCTAATACAGCTGAAAACAAAAAAGCCATTAATCAAATGTTTAATTCAATTTGAGCTATGCCTCAAATTCCATATACTCAGCCAGCAGCTAATAAAACATTACTTTACACACTTGGAGCAATCTTCTTATCATTCTCTTTAATCTTGATTCTGATTGCTTCAACTCTTGGAATTACACACAAGAGATTCAATATTAAAAATACAAGAAATAAAACAATATTAATGAGTTCGCTAGCTTCAATTTTCTTAATAATAGCAATTATTTTACTTGCTATCGGACTTGGAGGTCTATAATGACAAATAATAACTATCCTAAAATAACAGGTATATTTGACTATGTTGTAGAAATCACTGGTAAGTATCCTTACTTCCAGAATCAAATTTTTACTTTAGCAAGTAACCCTGAAGTCAATTTAATTTTAATCTCAGCTACTCAAAATAAAGCTTACTGTCTTTCAGAAGGTAAAATTGGAGACTTTCTTATTGGAGAAAGTGTTATTCCAACTGATCAACAACACTATATTGAAACTTCTTTAAGTTACTTTGGAAAAATCATTAGCATTGATGGAAGCATTTTATATCCAGCTGCTAGTGATAGCAAAACTATGCTTTCACACAAGTCTCTAGCTTTCAATAAACCTAATGCATTACTTTCATATCAACCACTAGAAGAACAATTGCACACAGGTTACATGGCAATTGATTTACTTATTCCAATAGGTAAAGGGCAAAGAGAACTAATTATTGGTGATAGAAAAACAGGTAAAACTCACTTAACACTTAATACCATCATTAATCAAAAGAATCAAAACGTTAAATGTATCTATGTTGGTATTGGAAAGCAACAATCAGATATTGCTTCAGTTTATAAAACTTTAAATGATAATGGAGCAATGGATTACACTATTATTATTAATGCACCTGCTGATCAACCATATGCACAATACTTAGCTCCTTATGTAGCTATGGCGCATGCAGAAAACTTAGCTCACCAATATGATGTTTTAATTGTTTTTGATGATTTAACAGCTCATGCTAATATTTACCGTGAAATTGCCTTATTAACTAATAAACCTGTTGGAAAAGAAGCCTTCCCTGGAGATATGTTCTTTGCACATGCTAGATTACTTGAACGTAGTGGAAAATTTGTAGGTAAAAAATCAATTACTGCACTTCCTATCTTACAAAGTGTTGAAAATGATATTACTTCTTTAGTAGCATCAAATGATATCTCAATTACTGATGGACAAATCGTTATGAATACAGATTTATTTGCACAAGGTAAATTACCTGCTATTGATATCGATTTATCTGTTTCACGTATTGGTGGATCAGTTCAAAAACCTTACATTGCAAAAGTAGCTGGTAAAATAGCTAAAATTTATAAAGCTTACAAGAGACAAATTAAACTTGCTTCACTTAAATATGACTTAAACGATGAAACTAGCGCACTATTAACTAATGGTTCTTTAGTTGAACAAATGTTTACTCAAAAAGGTATCTCAGTTTACAAAGGTAGCACAATGTTCCTTACAGCTAAACTGATTTCATGAGGTATTTTAAAGAAAGTAACTAACATTCCACTAGCTTTAAAATTCATTGAAGAATTATGCGTCTTTAATCCAATTGCTAAAGATATCTTAGATCGCATGATTAGTAATCAAGCTTACGATGATAACATGGCTAAAGATTTCTTTGCCTTTGCTTTAGCACAATATGCAAAATACAAACAACTCAATTGACAAATTGAAATTAACCAAAAATTCATGGACATAGATGAAAACGTCTTAAAATACATCGATGATAAATTAGGAGATAAATAATGACAAAAGGTATAGTAACTAAAATTTGAACAGATGTAGTTGAAGTTTCTTTTCCTAAAGATCAACTACCTAAAATTAACAATATTCTAGCTTCTGCTAGTGACCAAACTCACTTATTAGTTAAAAAAATTGTTAATGAAAACATTGTTTATGCAGTTATCATTGATGCTAATGAAACTATTGCAATTGATCAAGAATACTTTGATACCAACAATACCTTTATGGTACCAGTTGGTCCTAGTGCTAAAAATAACATCTTTGATGTTATGGGGAGATCACTAAATAACCCACAAGCAAGCTTTAAACGTGTGCCAATGGATTCAACCATTGTAACTAATAATGACTTTAATTTCGAACCTCAAATACTTGAAACCGGAATTAAGGCTATCGACTTCTTTATCCCTATTTTAAAGGGTTCTAAAATTGGAATCTTTGGAGGAGCTGGAGTAGGTAAAACAGTTTTAATGAAAGAAATTATCTTCAACCTTTCTAAGAAAGAAAAGAATACCTCTTCAATCTTTATTGGGGCAGGAGAACGTTCTAGAGAAGGGGTTGAATTATACGATGATTTAACTAAATCAGACCTTATGAAAAGCTCTATGATGTTTATTTCTAAAATGAACGAAAGTGCTGGAGCTAGAATGAGTATTGTACCAGTTGGAATTACAGCTGCTGAATACTTAAGAGACAATGAAAAAGAAAATGTCTTACTATTTATCGACAACATTTTTCGTTTCCTACAAGCTGGAAATGAAATCTCAGCTTCACTTGATAAAAAGCCTTCTTTAGGTGGATATCAAGCTACATTAAACACTGAAATTTCTTCAGTTGAAAACAGACTATTCTCTAACCAAAATGGGTCTATTACTTCATTCCAAACTGTTTTCTTACCAATGGATGATTTATCTGACCCATCAGCTTTAGCTGTCTTTAATCACCTAGGTGGTTCTCTAGTATTATCTCGTGATGTAGTAGCTAAAAACATTTATCCTGCTTTTGATCCACTTGAATCATCATCAGCAACTGTTGATGTTAAAATCATTGGTCAAAAACACTATGATGCAATCATGGAAGTTAAAAAGATCTTACAAAGATATAAAGAACTTGAAGATGTTATTTTAATTTTAGGTATTGAAGAACTTGATGATGATTCTAAAATCATTGTTAAGAAAGCCTTACAATTACAAAACTTCTTCTCTCAATACTTCCACACTACACAACACTTCACTCAAATGCCTGGTGTGTATGTTCCATTATCTAAAACAATTGAATCAGTAGAAAGAATTATTAATGGTGAATTTATCGATGTTAACCCTGAAAAATTCTCATTTATTGCTACTGTGGATGACATAAGAAATGAAAACTAAAATACTGAAAAATTCACTTTTAATCCTTGGAGCTAGTGCTTTTAGTTTACTACCTGTCTCATGTTTTCATGATTATCCAGTTAGACCTATAACTAAGCCCCTAGATCCCAATGATCCAATCAACAAACCAAAAGAACCTGAAAAGGATAAACAACCTACTAACCCTAAAGAAGGAGATCCAGTAGAACAACCACCTGTAGGTGGAGGATTTAATCCTTTTGATCCTAAACCAGTTAAGGATCCAACTACACCTCCAAGTGCAAATAGCCCTGAGTATCAAAATGCTAACTTCTTAAATAAATATTATGCAGATGAAGCTGCTTATATTAATTCACTTGTAAAATCACTTTGACCTGATGGAAATAATGAAGCATATCAAGAAATCTATGAAAGTTATAGCAAGTCTCATGTTGAAGAATTTGACACTAAAGCTTCAGATTTACACTTGCCAGCTTTCCTAGATTCATATGCTAAAAACTTTACAGTTACTGATAATAACAATAATTTAGTGCTTAATCCACTTGGTCAAATCAAGAGAAGAAAATATTGAGCTGATACTATGGGAGATAGAGGAACTGCTAGATATATTCCTAATAATCTTTATAAAGAAGTACTAGGAGAAACTTATTCAATTATTCTTTCTAACAATAACAAATATCTTGAAGAGCTCAATAATCCTCAAATTCCACCAGGACGTTTAGCTCAAGGTACTGCTTGAATTCTAGACTATGCAACTAATGAGGCTGGAGTTATTACTAAGTTGTATTTAGCAACTAACTTACACGTAGCTAGCGACCTAATTACTGCAAGTGATAATGGCAGCATTTATACCAATATTTTGCCAGATTCAGTTATGAAGCAAAATGCTGATAATTTAATCCAAGCTAATAGCAAGCTTCAAGAGCTAACTCCTGAAACTGCTAAATTAGAAAAAGAATATAACGATATTAAAATCAAATATGGTGAAAACTCACCTGAATTTAAAGCAATTAATGAAAAGTTTAGTAAAGCTTTAGTTCCATACAATGAAGCTCAACAAGCTGTAAAAGCAGCTGAAGATAGCATAATTGGTGTAACTAAAAATGTACGCCTAGCTCACTTTAATCCAAGTACACCAACTGAAACTGAACTTAAACGTACTGTTCTAGATCCTAGAGTTGATTTCTTTGATTTTGATCCTAAAAATGTCAAGATTGTGTATGCTGGAGCTAACTTCTTATCTACATCACCAAGTGCTTATTTAGAAGTTTCTTCTCCATATGCTAACTTAGAAGAAATGGCTGATTTTGCTGTATTAGAAATTACATTAGATCAAAATCAGTCTCAATATAAATATGAAAGTCCAACTGAAGCTGCTGGAATTAGTACAAGTACTATTGATTCATATTCAGATTATGTTTTATATCTTACTTCAGCATATCAAAACAAGGATAATCAATCAAAACCTGCTAACTTTGATTTATTAACTAATTATGATACTTTAGTCAGTGATAAGTTAACAGTTAATAATAAAGAAATTTCTAAAATTGATTATGACTTCTTAGCTTTAGGATTTCCTAATGCTAAAAGTGATGATGATTTAGTAACTTCAATTAGTAACAAGGATGAAATTCCTTCTCTTAACACTACTTCTTCAGTTTGAGTTAATAAATCTAAGAATAATAAGGATAATCAATATGGTGGAGGCTTATCTCAAAACGTTGCCTTACGTACCTTTATTGATAAGCCTGGATTAACTGATATCTTCCTTTCAAACCCATTAATTAATGCTCAAGATAAAAAAGGATTTGAAGTTAGATACCTTAAAGAAAAAGGCTCAACTTACAGCGGAAATTCATATATTAACTATGGTCTTGGATATATCTTACATAACTGAGAACCTGGTCAAGGTGGTTCAGGTTCTTCTGTAAGAGATATTAATGGAAATATATTAGGATTAACCTTTGCTGCAGCTGATGCACAATTCAATTCTCTTATTTCCTTAACTCAAGCATTAAGATCACCAGGATATGATTACCATGGACAATATGGCAAATATAACCTTGAACAATACGACTTAGTTTATGGTGGTGGACCAAACCAAAGAACTTCATATCGTCAAGCTCTTCAAAAAATGTATGGGGATAACTATAAAACCAAACTCTTCCCACAAGGAGTTTCAGTTATTCCTGAAGAATATAAGTTTAATAAATAACTTTTTATACCTAGGAGATAGCTTTCTAGGTATTTTTTATTCTAAAACTAAAAAACAACCCAAGTTTGAGTTGCTTTTATAATGTTTATTAATTAGCTTTCTTATAAATAGGTAAGCTAAGATCTTTAAGTTCTTGAATAGTTAATTGTTCTCAGTTTGTTTTTGTAAAGACAAATGTTAAAGAAGAAATAACTTTATATGACGTATTTGTTTTCTTATCAGTAATAGTATAAACTACATAATAAATTCCACTATTACTATTGCTAATTGTTCCTAAAAACTCTCTTCATTTAACTGCATTACCAGTAACATTGCTAAATGATTTAATTACTTGATCATTCTTTGTGTCAAAGTCTACAAAGTGAATATCAGCACTAATTGGATAAGTATCACTGTTAAATCAAGCAAATGTAAATTCTAGCCAGTTATCTTGATCTCAATTTTCATTTGTAGCATTATAGTTAGAACTTTGTGAGTTTCCATTAACTGTTACCCGAGAGAATCAGTCAAATATTGGTGCTGTATTACTACATTGTAGTTGTAAAACTTCGGAATTTACAGTATCACTTGGGAAGATTTGATTATATATCTCTACATAGTAATATCCATTAGGTGACTCTATAATGTTTTTAGTTAGTTTTAAGGCATCAATAGCACTATTTGAAATAATTTTTCTTCAACCACTAGCTCCTGGAGTCAGTTTTGTTTGAGAGTAATATACATTGGCTCTTAATGATAAATTACCTTGTAAAATTTGACTTTTACCATTAATTGCTGAAATCTCAATCTTATAGCCATATTGATCATATTGATTTAATGATAATGAGTCAAACTCATTTAAATTACGAGTAATTAAAATAGTTTTAGCCTTATTATAAGCTGGATTTAGTAAATTATTAGTATAGTTTTCTTCTAGTTGTTTAATTAATGCTGCAATTTGGTCTTGGCTTAAATCTTGTTGGCTTTGCAGTTGAATTTTATTTCAAGTAGCTAAATATGCATCGTGATTTGCTTGAGAAACTTGATATACATCATTCCCTACAACATATCCACCCATAACAAATTTATAGTAAGCTAATTGATTAATTAAATCTTGTTTAGTGAATTGAACTTGCTTACTAAATCACCTAGCTAAACCAGTATTTTCAATAGGAGTTTCAATCTTTTTATTATCTGCTCAAGTTACATAAACTTGATCGTTTTGAATATTAAAGTTATATAGATGTTTATCCTTATGTCCTAGGGATACAAGTTGATGTGACTTGTCTTTTAGATTATAAATTACAATAGAATATCCATTCTTATTATCATATATAGGGAATGATATTGTATCCTTGTAGCTATAAATATTAATTGCAAAGTTAGGTTGTTGTCAAAAATTACCATATGAATGTGCAATAGCAGCTGCAATTTGGTCTTTATATAAGGATGCTACATCTCAAGATACTTCGTCTCCATAAGCTTGTGAAAAATCTTGTTGAATAATTCTTGCTGTAGGGGCTACTTGTTTTCCATTGCTAGTTATCATCTTTGGAGTATATACAATTCCATATCATTTCTTATTATTGTAAACATAGTTAGGTAATACTCCATATGGAACTTGCGTATTTCCACCAAGTATAGTTTTAGAAGCTAAATAATCACGTTCTGAATTTAGTGCGACTTCATTATTTAAATAGAATGTATTAAAAGGTAAATCATAAAGGTTATTAAAGTTATATGGATTTAAATTACCTGACATATTTGGCACAAATTGAGAGGTACTTGGTGAGGTAATAATACCTCCAAAATCACCTCTATAGTGTGATAATGGGTATAAGTAATATGGTTCTGGAGCTTCATAAGTAATATCTGAGTCAAATCATTTATAGGTGGTTGAATTAGGATCTGGCATATTGTCTTGATTTACTGGTAATTTCATTCACGTTACCATGTGAGCATCAGCATCTTGTCCACCTGGTAAATTATTTGCCTTTCCTGTTGGTCAAGCAAAAGCCTTAATACCAGCCATTTGCAGTAAGATGGCATATGAAGTTGCAATATCTCTACATACTCCTGTGTGTCCTGCTATTGCAATATCTAATCTAGCTACAGCTTGATATACAAATCACATTCTTACAAATTTCCATAAAGTAAAAGCTTTATCTCATTGGCTCATGCCTTCTTTAATTTGACTCATTCCTTGTTGAATAAAGTCAAATACAACATTTTGCACTTGTCCAGGAGTTCTAAAATCTTCCATATAGGTATACTTAAATGATCCTGAATCTACATATCATTTCTTGTCATTAACATACTCTGGAGTATTTGGGAAATATCCATCAGAAACAAAGCTGCGATCAGCATTCTTATATCTAAATCCCATTTGGTTTGAATCTACTGTAAAGTATGAATAATTTGCTTTATTAGTAAATTGCCATTGTAAGAAAGCATTGTTTCAGGTATCGGTATCAATTAGTCTATCTCCTAGAGTAAAAGTAACTACTTTGTTACCAATTAATGTATCAAACATCTTAATTAACATCTCTTGTGTAATTTCATTATCCTGAACTCTAGGTAACGGAACGCTACCTCAATTGAAGTTATCAGGTTGTTCTTGATTGATATCTTTATATTGATTATAAATTGCTTGTAAGTTGTTTATAGCTTGCTGTAAGGTAGCTACATTACTATTTTCATCATAAGAATTATTTTCAATAGCTTGCTCAATTGCTTTAGCTGCTTGTGGATGCTTTTTACTATCTACATGTAAATCCTTAAGGGCTTGGATTGCACTTGAAACTTGTTGTTTTAAACTTGTAACTAGTGCATTATAAGTATCAAAAGCAGCTTTGATAGCACTTGAGACTTTTGCTTCTAGTTCTTGCAATTGTTCAATGGTAAACTGAGTTAAGCTGCTTGTGCTATTTTGATTTAACAATGTCTCTAAAGCATTATCTTGATATCCTTTTTGTTTTAATTCATCATAAGTGGCTTGGGCAGTAGTTAATTTAAGTTTAACATCTCTTATTAATTGCACTTTAGGATCAACTTTAGGTACATCTTTATATTGCTTATAAACATCTTTTAAGTTTTCAAGCATAACATTAAGTTCTTTTAAGTTTGTTGCATCAGTATAATTATTTTGGTTCAAAGCTTGATAAATAGCATTATAAGCCTTTGGATTATCTTCTTGGCTAAATCCTAGGGATAAAAGTTTATCTCTTTGACTTGATATTTGATTTCTAACTTGTAAGCAAGCTTGATTATAGCCTTCATTTGCTTGCTTTTGTTGTTCTTGTAATTGATTAATTATTCCAAGCAATTCTTTATAACTATCACTTGTAAGTGATTCTTCTTTAATACTTTGTACATAAGAATCTAAATTACTTGCTTGATATCCATTATTTGCTAATAGAGTAACTAATTGCTTACTTTGGGCAAGTAATTCTTTAATGTTGATTAGTGCCTCATTTTTCTTAGTTGCTGGAAGATCTTTATACTTGTTGTAAAGAGTTTGTAATGCAGTTACTTTGTTCTTTAAACTGCTTAAAGAATCTAACTTACTATAAGTATTATTGTTTAAGCCTTCTGTTATAGCTCTAGTAGCACTAGCATCCATAATTTGGTCAATTCCTAAAGCTTTAATCTTACTTATTAAATCTTCAATAGTAGTAATGGTTGCATTAACTGCTTGCGCGTAAGCATTATTAGCTTGCTTTTGTAATTCTGCTAGATGTTTAATAGCATCATTTAATTGAGCTAAATTTAGCCCATCAATATATTTTGTTGTTAAACTAGCTAAATATGTTCCTAATTCAATTGCATTATAGCCATTATTAGCTAATGAATTAACAATTCCTTTAGCTTTAGCTATTTCAAGATTTAAAGTAGCTTTAGCTTGTTCCTTTAAAATTTGTTCATGAGTTAGAGTTTTATTGATTTCCTTATATTCTTGATATAAGTTAGTTAAATTAGAAAGATAGATTTTAAGTTGTTTTAAAGTATCATTGGCACTGAAAGCATTTGCTTTTAGGCCTTGAACAATAACTTTATAAGCTTCTGGATAATTATTTTCAGTAACTCCTAAAGCTTGGATATTACTTACAATAGCCTTTAGTTGTTCAATTATTGCATTGCATGCAGTATCATAAGCATTATTTGCTTGTTGAATTTGTTGTTTTAAATTAGCTAATATAGTTTCAAGATTAGCTAAAGACATAGTTGTTAATGCATCTACATTAATGCTACTTAGATATTGACTTAATTCACTTGCTTTATAACCTTTTGTTTCTAGGTTAGATACTAGTGCACTAGCAAGTTGCATTTGTTTATTAATTTGGGTAATAGTTTCTTTCTTAGCTGGTTGTTCTGGATCTATTGCTGGTTTATTAGCTAGTTCCTTATATTTATTATATAAATTAGCTAGTTTGCTATTCCAATCTCTAATGTTATTTAAGCTATCTTTATTTGTAATTTGACTAGCTTGGCGTATAGCTGACGTTATTTCTTGTTTAGCTAACTTGTCTTCTTTAGTTAATTTGCTATTTAAGGTTGTTAGCTCTTGAATAATTTCTTTTAAATTATTTAAAGCAAAAGCAACTTGGTTTTGATACTCAGTTTCTATTTGATTTAGTAGTTCAGTACCACGAGATACTAAATTCTTTAATTTATCTAAGTTAGCTTGCTCATAGTCTTTATTTTGCTTTATAAATTGTCTAATTTCTAGTTGAACACTAGAGATTTCAATATCTTTTAATTGATTATCATAAGATTGTAATTGAGCAATGATTTCTTCAAAAGATTTAAGTTCTTTATCTCTTTGTTCCTTTTCTTCTTTAGCAGTATCGTTGCAACTAGTTGCAATAAAAGCTATTGGAGCTATAGCGCTTGCTCCAAGTAGTGTACTATTTACTGTTCTTTTCATTTTCTTATTCATATCTACCTCTTTTTTATAATTCTAAAATATTATTTTTAAAAATATCAAATTTTAACTTCCTTTTTAGGCAATAAAAAACTTATTAGAATCATAGTTCTAATAAGTAATATTAGCAAAACATCTTTTCTAATAAAGCTTGCTTAATGTTGTTTAGCTTTTCTAATTTTTGTTCTTGAGAACGGATAAGAGAGTCTAGATTTGAGAAGAATTGACCTATTTTTTGTTGTTCAGATAAATTAGTCATGGGAATGTTTAAAAGTTTATAATCACCTAAATTATAATTAGTTCTACCATCACCCGTTGAGATTTGAACTGCTCATTTTTTATGTGTTTCTGTATTTAAAAATACAGACAAGAAGCTAGAGTCTAATTTATTTTTATCTGGTCTTGTAACAATTGTGGCAAAACCTATTGATTTTGCTTCTTTTTCAGATACCACTGCTGAAGTTCCGACATCACCTGTATGCACAGTTACCACGTCGCCTACCATATGCATACGAGACTTATTTTTCATAGCAAAAGATTGTTCTAAATGAATTGGATTTTCATCAAATTCAAAACGCCCATCTTTTATATCAGAATTCCTTATTAAAAGTACTCCGTGTTTTGAATAATTAGTCGTCATAGTAGTCACAAGGCCAATAAATACTTTGCTACATTCTTGAATATTTACATAATACCAGTTATCATAATAGCTATTAAATCTCACACTTGGCATATGTTGGTTATTTTTTATAAACATTTTATCAAGCAATGATTGTTTCATTGATTGAAGTTTTTTAAGTTTTTGCTCTTGAGAATTTATATATGAATCAAAAGAAGATAATAAATCATTTATCTTTTTCTGTTCTAAAAGTGATGGTTTAATTACTGATAGTGAATTAAAATGTTCTCTATTTAAAACAAATCTTTGAACACCTTGTGCACGCAACATATATTGAGCACAAAGTCTTTTTTGATCTAAGCAATAGTTTGCAAAATTTTCACAGAATTCTTCAGAATTTGGACGAAAGCGCACTAAATGGTATGAATACACAAAATTAGGAATTGTTTCTTGAACAACAAATGTATGTCCTATATCATCAATAGTCTCTGACGATGGAGTGAATAAGATGTCACCTTTTATTAGATTATTTTTTAATAATTGAGAATTATTTGCAGTTGTTATCATAAAACTATCTATGTTATTTGATGTAATTGCTATTTTATTGTAGACATCCATGTAATTAACCATGTGAACTACATTATCTTTTTCTCGATAAACCTTATCAACTCCATTTGAATTGAAAGTTCCAATATTACCCAATTTAAATTCTTTTCATTCTTCTTTAAGCCCTTTAAACCTTATTTCTGGCACCATCTTTTTATCCAACATATTTCCTCTTTCATCGATTACTTAATTTTATCATATCTATAAGTAATATTTTTGCCTCAGTTGGGCTAAAAAATTGCAATAAAAAAATCCATTACTGGATCAATTTGGTGCCGGCAACTGGACTCGAACCAGCGACCCCTTCCTTACCATGGAAGTGCTCTACCTGCTGAGCTATGTCGGCAAATCGTTAATAATATAATACCAAAATATTATTAACGTATTAGAAAATTAATCTATGATTTCTAATTTTCTTAGTAATTCTAAAAATTCTTCAAGTTTTACAATTCTTTTTTGTAGTTTCTGAGCCTTAATATATTTAGAAGTTGTGGTTTGATCATCACAGCTGATTAAAAGGTTTGTCGATTTTAACACTGAGTTATTTACTTTTCCACCATTTAATTCAATAACATTTTCAAGACTTTCTCTGCTATAAGTACCATCACCTGTGATAGCAATATTAAAGCCTTCTAATAAGTTAGAAGTTGAATTCTTAGCCTTAAGAATAGGTTTTTTATTAATTTCTAAGTCAGAAGAAATTGGTGTTCTTGACACTTTGCGTCTTCAGCTTTTGTCCTTTTCTTGGCACAATCTTTTATACACTTCTTGAGTGCAAAGTACATCAGCTAAGGCTCTATGGTTCTTTTGTGCTGAATATTCAATTTCATAATAAGCACATAAGTCACCAAGTGTATTATGAGGTAATGACAATTTCCATCTAGCAAGTGCTAATGTATCTATAATTTCATTTTGGATATTTCAATCTAATTTATTAGTTGAATAATGATTTAAAAAGCGATAATCAAATGATTTTATATTGTGACCTATTAAAGGTAAATCATCAATAAATTTTAGAAATTGCTCTAGTACAATTTCAATCGGATCCTCATTTTGCAACATTTCATTTGTTATATGGGTCTTTTTAACAATAAAAGGAGGAATTTGACCTTCTATTTTAACTAATTTAGAAAATTCCTCTACTATTTGACCATCTTTTACTTTAATTGCTGCAATTTCAGTAATTTCATCATTATAGGGATGAAGTCCTGTGGTTTCAATATCTAAAACTATATAACTATTTGGATACATAAATTAGAATAGTCCACCCATTCCACCAAATCCTCCAAAACCACCTGTTTTCTTGAAGTTTTGTGCAATTTGAGTCATCTTTTTGCTCATTGCATCAAAGTCATTTAGTAGCTTGTTATATTCTTGGGCACTACGACCACTTCCTTTAAGGATTCTTTCTTTTCTTGAAGCTTGTTTAAGTAATTTAGGATTCTTTCTTTCAGCTTTAGTCATTGATGACATGAGAATTTGATATAGTTGCATTTTTTCTTCAGCTTTATCAATTTCAGCCTCATCAATTTTACCAGCTATATTTCCAGGAAGCATTTTAAGGATTTTTGAGAATTTTCCCATTTGTTTCATTTGCTTAATTTGTTCCATTAAGTCATCTAAAGTAAATTGTCCTGAGAAAATTCTTTCAACCATGTTTTTGGCTTTATCTTCATCAATAGCTTCACTAGCTTGTTCAATTAATCCCATTACATCACCCATACCTAGAATTCTTTCAGCCATTCTATCTGGGTGGAAAAGTTCTAAGTTAGAAGTCTTTTCTCCAGTACCAATAAATCTAATTGGGATATTTAGCACTTGTCTTAAGCTTAAGGCTGCTCCACCACGAGCATCTGAATCAAGTTTTGTAATAATTACACCAGTTAATTTTAATTTATCGTGGAAAGCACTAGCAACATTGATAATATCTTGCCCAGATAAAGCATCTGCAACAAAGAAGATTTCATCAGGATGAGCTATCTTTTTAATATTTGCTAATTCATCCATGAGTTTTTCATCAATTGCAAGTCTACCAGCAGTATCGATAATAATTAAATCATTCTTATTATCATGTGCTTGTTGTAAGGCGTTTTGTACAATAGTTTCAGCTGGTACATTAACTCCTTGTTCATAGTAATCAACTTGAATTCCTTTTGCTAAAGTTACTAATTGATCTACAGCAGCTGGACGATAAATATCAGCAGCTACTACTAAAGGTTTAGTAACAAATTTCTTCTTTCTTAAGTAGTAAGCTAACTTAGCACTTGCAGTAGTTTTCCCACTCCCTTGCAATCCACACATCATTACGACATAAGGCTTTTTGTCAATTTTAATTTCTTTAGTTTCTTTTCCAAGTACATCAACAAGTTCATCTCTAAAGATCTTAATCATAGTTTGAGAAGGGTTTAATCTTCCAATAATTCTTCCTTCTTCTAAAGCCTTTTCTTTAACGTTATTAACGAATTCTTTAACTACCCGTAAGTTAACGTCAGCTTCAAGTAAAGCCATCTTAACTTCACGAGTTACTTCTAAAATATCAGCTTCATTTAAGGTTGTTTTCTTAGCCATTTTTGCTAAGCTTTTTTGTATTCTTTTTTCTAAAAAATCTAACATAAAATTATTATACAACACATAAGTAAATAGCTAATAAATTTCAAAAAACTTATATAATATCTTTTATGAAAGAAATAGAAGTAAAATATCCAGAAAGATTAGACAAATACGTTTCAAATAATAGTGATATCTCACGTAATGATATTAAACAATTAGTTGAACAACATTGTGTCTATGTTGATAACATTTTGGTCAATAAACCAAAATTTACTGTTCGTGAAGGACAGATTATTAAAATTACAAAAGTAATTGACAAAGAAATTAAGATCGAACCTAAAGAAATGCCTTTAGAAATCTTATATGATGACGATTACTTATGTGTTTTAAACAAACCAAGTGGACTAACAGTTCACCCTGCCCCAGGTCATTATGATGACACGTTAGTAAATGGTTTATTACACCATTTTAAAAACAACTTATCAAATGAAAATGGATTACTTAGACCAGGAATTGTACATAGAATAGATAAAGATACTAGTGGACTGCTAATTGTTGCTAAAACAAATGAAGCTCATAATTTATTAGCTGATATGTTTGCAACTCACAGCATCAAGCGTTCATACTTAGCAATTTGTGATGGGATTATTGAAAATACTAAACTTAAGTTAGTACTTCCAATTGGACGTTCTACCAAAGATAGATTAAAGATGGAAGTAACTAACCACAATTCAAAACCTGCTGTTACTTATGTAACATTAGTTAAAGGTTTTTATTTAGATGGATTGCCAAAATCTTTAGTTAAATGTGAACTTGAAACCGGAAGAACTCACCAAATTAGAGTTCACATGGCTCACATTAAGAATCCAGTATATGGAGATCCTGTATACAATAAAGCCATTGATGATAAAGGGCAAAGATTACATGCTTATAAATTAACCTTTATTCACCCTGTAACGAAGGAAGAAATGGTTTTCTTTGCTAAGCCACCTAAAGAATTTGAAATTGCAGATTTTGACTTTGATCAATTCCTAAAAGAAGAAGCTCAAGGAGGTAAAAATGAATAATAATCAAGCTCTTGAATTAGAAAAATACGAAACACCAGAAGCCTTTTACCAAGATTATAAAAGCAAATTTAATCAATGAATGTGAATTTGATTAGCTGCATTAATTGCTTGCTTTGCATTACTTGTTGCAGACTTTGTTATTACACTTGTTTTCCAAGAAAGTTTCTTAAAGACTTTTTACTTTAAGTTAGGAACAAATGCAGCAGCTGAAGTTGGAAAATTAACTTCTAATATGATACTTAATACCTACATCTATAGAGTGGCAAGTATTGTAGCTTATATGCTTATCTTTGCATACTTAATTTATGCAATTATCAGTTATAAAATTTCAGCTAACAAAAATCAAACTTTTATTAGACAAAATATGTGATTAGGAATTCTTACATTTGTTGTTGCTATTTATGCAGTATTTAACTTAGTTCAATATATGTATAACAATGCATTAAACGAATATGCACCATTTGCAATCGCAATCTTTGCTGTTGAATTAATCTCATCAATTTTATATGTACTAATATACTTTATTCCAGCTGGACAAATTAGAAAGCTTGTGAAATACAATGTATTTGTAGTTCAAAACATTCAATTCAAATTAATCCAAAAGAAATTTAGAGAAAGCCAAGCCAATGGAGGAAATAATCCATTTGATATCTTCAACATATTTAACAATATGGCTGCAGAATTTAATGCTAATGCACAAGATGCAAGCGAAAGCAATTCCGAAGAAGAAGATGAAATGGCTCGTCAATACCATGAAGCAAAAGAAAAGGCTGCTAAAAAAGAACCTTATAATCCTGCTACATCAATGGATGAAGAAAAAGATCAAGCTATGGCAAAATTGCTATCAATGCCAAATCAACAATTATTCCAAATGGCAGCTATCTTAAACATTTCTGGATATGAAGACATGTCTAAAGATGAACTAGCTTCTTTAATTTACAATTACACCAAGCAAGCTCAAGAAAGATATGCTCAAACACAAAAAGAAATTCATCAAGATAATAATGATAAGAAGTAATCTCGCATTGCTTCTTTTTTTATTCAACATTGTATAATTAACTTATGAATTACAACACACTAGCAGACTTTAAATTAGCCACTATGACTATTAATAATCATCCTTATTCTTATTACTACTATGAAGTCAAAGATCGCTTAATGTATAAGTCTTTCATTAACAATAATGAGATTTATATTATCTACAATCCTAGCGTTCCTAAGTTACAAGATAAACTTATCAAAACTCTTAAATTCTATATTCCTAAATTAAAATATGAATTAAGCCCTAATTATGATACTTTCTACTTTATAGGCAAGCAATATAAATATAAGTACAAAAGTATTGGTTTAATTCTGCTAGTAGAAGTAAATAACCCTAGTAATGTGCTTGCTAGCATACCTTGCTTGCAAGGAAAAGAGCAAGATACTAAATACATTGTCAAGTGCATTACCATGCATCTAAATAAGTTATTTTGCACTTATATGCAAGCAATAACTAACCAAGTTACTCAAGCCTTTAAACGTGAGCCCATTGACATACAAATAGTGAATAACATTACTTCATATCATGGGCAATATAGATACAATAAAATTCACAATACTGAATTAATTAAATACAGTTTAAAGTCTTCTATTGCTAACCCTGATTTCTTACATTATATCGTTATACATGAAGTTGCTCATTCACTTAGTCATGGGTATGATAAGCATAGCCAAAAATTTTGATCCATAGTATCTTTATTATTACCAAACTACAAAGATTACAAAAATAAATTTATTTTTGATTTTATGTCAATTAGTAAATAATTTTAATAGAAGTCATATTAGTGGCTTTTTATTTTAGTTGAAAATAACGTCCAAATGCTTGTTTTGATTCAAAAACCCTTAATTATCACCATTATAATATCTACAAAACATAGATTTTAATATTTGTTATGTAAGTGAAAAAATCTTTCACAGTAGTAGCATAATTTTTTTATTATTATCAAATTTTAAATTCATATAATTTTTGCATGTTTTTTTGTTACTTTTCTTGTCAATCACCTTAAAAACACTTGTTTTTGCTCAAAAATTAACAAAAAATAGCCTAAACTAGCAAATTCTCAGAAAAAAACATGCAAAAAATTAAAGTTTTAATTTATGTTATATAGACAAAAAGCACTCTTCACAGCAGTAACATGATGTGAGCATATCATTTCTTTTCCAAGGAAAATATGGCTAAAAACTTTTATCCCTAAAATATAGGGATTTTTGTTTTTTATATACATAAAATTACATAGAAAAATTCTATGTAGATCTTTCCCAATAGTAGCATAATGTTTCATAATTACATTAAATTTTAAATTCATATAATTTTTGCATGTTTTTTTGGTGCCTTTGTCAAAAATCACCCACAAAATGCTTGTTTTTACCCAAAAATTGATAAAAAATAGCCTAAGCCAGCAAGTTCTCAGAAAAAAACATGCAAAAAATTAAAGCTTTAATTTATGTTATATAGACAAAAAAAGGGGCCTTTCCTAGCAGTAGCATAGTAGTTCTTTATATTTAGCCAACAGCAATTAATGGATTTGTTATAAATAATTAAAAATAGTCCATGCTAAATGGACTATAAAATTATATTTTTTATTATTGGTAATAGTTCTCTTGAGAATCTGGCTTAGATGGTATAAGTGATTCTATTTGTCATTTTAACATATTAAATGGATATTTGCTTCCGCATAAGTTAAATAGCATTTTAAGATAAAAGTTCTTAAAGTCTTCACAATTCATTCCATTTCATTTTATTGGGAAGTAAATACTTATTTTGGTTGAATAGATTGTTCACAATAGACCTAAGACAAATGTTGATAAATAAAGGTAAAATATTGTTATATTGACACTAGCAACATAGCTCATTAGTCCAAGTATTAGAATTGGTATTATAACTGTAAAAATAGGCATTATAGCAATTATAAACTTCACTAAATCACACTTTGCTTTAGATGATTTTACTCATCTTACATTATTAGCTTCATCAGCATTTAAGATATAAAAGTATCTATAAATAAATGAAATCATTTTACTTTTGTCTTCAGGAAATCTATTTTTTAGATTTCTGGTACTCTTCTTGAATCGAATCACGAAGTTAAATGAACTATATGTAAAATAGTAAATTACCGTAATTGATAGTGGGATAAATCAAATGGCTAGTAAACTAACTAATGCAATGTTAAATGCGTTTTGATTTGTGCCAGTTTTAAATACAAGTCATGAAGTATATCCAAAACATACACCTCAAATAGCAGCAACTAAGATAATGATTAGTAAAAAGAATGTTCACCAAAGCGTTAATATATTTTTCTTTTGTTCTTTTGAATTCATTAGTACCCACCTCAATATGAATTGGTAATTTCATTGTTTAAACTTGATAATTTCAAAATTTCTTCACGTTCTAAGTTCTCTTCTCTATTAAAAACATGTATTATATTGTCAATATTTTCTAAGAGATTTTTATCAAAAAAACCATTATTTGTATATTTATCTTTAATAAATGTTTTTAAATTGTTAAAACCACTAAGAATATCCTTAATAGCATCAAGTATCTTAGATTTTTTATTAATATCTGTTGATGAGTCAAATTCTCTTTTATAAATGTTATATTTAGATATTGATAATGATATTTTAATATTAATATCACTAAATTTATCAATATTTCTTATTAATGGTAAATACACTTCTTTATAAAGTTGCTCAACCTTATTATTTTTATACAGATCCATTATAAATAAATATCATCCAAGTCATGAAGACAATGCCGATGATGCCATTGATTCAGGAGCAATAATTATTGGTGAAAGTGTGATTTCATTTATGGCAATATCTTCAGCAACATCTTTTGAACTGCTGTTATAATTTACGAGAACATTATCACTAGTACTTTTGAGTTTTGCCTCATAAATTTTTAGTACATTATTCATCGCATTTAAGAATTCTCTCAAGCTTAACTTTTCATCCTTAGATAATGATCTATTTGTAAGCTTAACGAAACCGGGAAATTGATTCAAAAATTTATTTTTATTACTTTTTGACACCCCAAAAAATGATTCAAATGCATCATCTTCCATCTTAATAATATAATTCATAATAGTATTATATAAATTATTAGTTTCAAGAGTTTTTTCTGATTCAGTATTATACACAACCATTTATGCTCCTAGTAACTTGAATATTTCGTATTAATAAGATGACCTATTAAAGCATATAATCATTTTGATTCATTATCTATACGTTTTTTAAATTCATTAATCAATGATATTTCATCATCAAAATATTTAGTATTGTTGCCAATCTCATTTTTTAAAAAATTAAGTTCTTTCATTATGCCATCTAATGATTCTTTCATTTTTCACAAGTGATCAAACATACATGTTGCAGCCCAAATTCTATCCCATACATCAGAATCAGGATCTATGTTATATTGTGCTCATGCATTATTGAATTCTGCAAGCCTTATTGACATTCTACTAATGCTATCACGAATTTCAATTGCCTTTTGAGCTTTTTTATCTCTTTCACTAGATAATGCATAAGATGATGCTGCGGTAGATATTGTACCTACTATTGGTACAATAATGTTTACTATTGGGATTCAAGACACGAATGCACTAGCTGTTGCAGTGCTAGCAGCACTAACTGATGCAGCGAGAGCAATTTTTTTGTTTAATTCCTCTTTTTCTTTTTCTAAATTTTTTCCCTCTTTTTCTCCTAGAACCTTTAAGAATTCATAAATAGCATGCAATTTATTATATGCATCAACATCATCTGATGAAAATGTTCTTTCATTTGCATTTATTCTGTTCCCATCGAGTAATTCTTCTATTGTCTTATATAATTTTGAATTCTTAAAGATGTCGACATTTAGTATTGAATCTAACGTATCATATATGTATAACCAATTACTAATTTGTAGATTATCCATTTTAGATAAAATAGTAACTGTTCTATCTATATAATTCTTTTCGTTAATGATCTCTGATAATTCTTTTAACTGCACAGAGCTCAATCTTTGAATTTCTTTTTTTTCTATTTGTTCATTTATTTCATAATTAACTATCATAATAATCTCCTTTTTTATTTTATTTCACTTTAATTATAACTTTAGGTAATTAAACATAATTAAAAATAATTTATTTTGTGAAAATTTCCATATTTTTTCGCAATTTGTGGAAATTTTCACAAAATAGATTTTGATTTAAATAATTGAACTAAGATATAATATAAATATGAAAATAGATATTATTTATTCAGAATTCTTTAATAAAAATTGAAATCCCAAATATATTATTCAAGGGAGTTTTTCATTATATTTACATAATATTATAGAACGTATGCCAAGAGATATTGATATTTTGCTTGACTTCGATGATGAAGCAACTTTATTCGATCGAAATGCATATTGAAATGAAATTAAAAAACAATTTACTATAATTGATAAAAACGTTGAAAATGAGTTTTTTAACTCCCTTACTTTAAATGACAACAAAGAAAATGTTGAATTAGAATGTATGATATTTAAGAAAATACCTGAAAAAATGATAGTAAAAATTGACTCAGGTCAAAAAACTATTTCTCCTTTATATATGATTGGATTTAAATTTTGCCAGTTGTGTACAAATGCTATTAAAACTAAAAACAACTATCTAATGTCAAAAATACAAAACTGTATTTCAGATATAGATATACTTTTGAATAGATATGATTATCTTTCTGTATCGGAAATAATAAATATTTTTAAAGAATGTATATTAATTAATCTTCCTTATGAACTTCTAGCATATACAAATTCACCGTATAATTTTATTTGCACTCTAGATATCATTAATTTATTTGATACTTTTAATATAAGTTTCGAAAATAATCGTCGTGCTTTTTATATCCTAACTAGAATTTCTGAATCAAGCCAATATACAGACTTTATAGCATCCTTAAATAATATTTATAACAAAAAAATGGAATTAATATTGATGATTGAATTATTCGCATATAAAAATAATTTAAATTATAAAGATGTGGATAACTTCGGACAGTATTTTAGAATAAAAGACAATTATATGACAATGGGATGTGCAATTTATTTATATAATACATTTATTAATAATAAATTTTCTACTACACTTAATTCATTTATTGATGATAACACATATACAATTAATAATTATCTTTACATAAATATACTTAACATATTAGTTTCATTTTTTGGCAATGGCTTAAATTTTAGCTATACACCCTGCTAAAAATAAATAATATTTCATTGAACAACAAAAATTATAAAATAAGTACAAAATGATTATTTCATAAGCTACAATATCATCCATTTTAATTATGCATTAAAACAACCTATCAAGAGTGCTTGTTAGAAAAAGGCACAGTCTCCATTATCAGAAATAGCATATTGATATATGCTTTTTTTATTCATCTTTATAAAAAATAGTTGTCAATTATTGAGTTAAAGTTAATTTTTGATGTGTGTGCATTACCTCCATAATAAATGACATTTGTTTTATTAGTCTGAGCCATTTATATGTTTTCGAGATTGCAGAAATATTGAATCATTGTTGCAACAAGATAAAAACTATTTTCCTTTATTATATCTTTAATGCTTAATAAGAGTTTTATTTTTATTGTTTTGCAAGAAACTTTTATAAGTTTCATAGACAAATTCCAAATTTCAACACTTCTTAATATTTTTACCAGTAAAAGAAATAAAAAATACCAGAGTATAAACTCTGATATTTAACGATTAGTTGTCTAAAGACAATTATTTGTTAAGACCTTCTCATTTTCAGTATCTAACTTCATCAATGTCAATTCCAACTTCTTTGATGTATCTGTTGTGGTATGCAATTTTTTCGTCCATTAAAGCAACGAATTCTTTTGCTTTATCACCGTAAACTGCGTTAGCAGCTGTAATAGACATGTGGAATCTGTCCATTTCTGACATTAAACGAATGTCGAATGATGTTGTAATATCACCATTTTCTCTGTATCCGTGTACGAATAAGTTGTGGTTCTTACGTGAGAAGAAGATGTCACGAATTAATCCTTCAAATCCGTGGAATGCGAATAGAACTGGTTTGTCTTCTGTGAAGATTGCGTTGAATTCTGCATCACTTAATCCACGTGGGTCAATACTTGGGTGACGTAATCTTAATAAGTCAACAACGTTAACGAATCTGATTTTTAGTTCAGGGAAGTATTTGTTTAAGATTGAGATTGTAGCTAAAGCTTCTAAGTTTGGTTCTGTACCTGATGCAACTACTACTAAGTCTGGTTCTTCACCTTCTTTAGTTGTTGAAGCTCAGTCGATAACTTTAAGTCCTTTATCTACTAATTCTTGTGCTTCATCCATGTTGAAGAATTGATCTCTTGGTTGTTTTGAAGCAACGATAAGGTTAATAACGTCTCTTTCAGCAAATGCTTTATCTAAAACAGCAAGTAATGAGTTTGTGTCAGCTGGTAAGTATTCACGAATTAATTCTGGTTTCTTGTCAGCTAAGTGTCCTAAAATACCTGGATCTTGGTGTGTGTATCCGTTGTGGTCTTGTTGGAATGCTGTAGATGTAGCAATAACATTAAGAGATGGGTAGTCTTTTCTTCATGAAATTTTACGTGCTTTAGCGATTCATTTCATGTGTTGTGTTAACATTGAGTCAACAACTCTTAAGAATGATTCGTATGATGCAAAGAATCCGTGACGTCCTGTAAGAACGTATCCTTCTAAGAATCCTTCTGCTTGGTGTTCTGAAAGTTGTGAGTCAATAACTCTTCCAACTGGTCCAACAGCTTCATCTAATTCAGCATCAACTCTTTCAAGTCATTGTCTGTTTGTTAATTTAAGTACTGCATATAATCTATTTGATTTTGTTTCATCTGGTCCAAATACTCTAAAGTTATCTGGGTTTCTCTTGATTACTTCAGCAAATCAGTTACCTGCATTAACCATATCTTGGTCTTTTATTTCACCTGGTTTGTTAATTTCTAATCCGAATTCTCTTCAGTTAGGTAAGTTAAGAGCTCTAGGGTTTACACCACCATTTGTAATTGGTTGCATAGCCATTCTCTTGTTACCTTTAGGAGCGATTTCAGCGTATTCAGCTTTGAATTTTCCATTTTCGTCAAATAGTTCTTCTGGACGATATGAAGCTAATCAAGCTTGTAATTCACCTAATAATTTAGGATTTTCTGATGTTACAGGAAGTGGAACTTGGTGAGATCTAAAGCTTCCTTCGAATGTTTCACCATTAATTTGATGTGGACATGTTCATCCTTTTGGTGTACGAACAACAAGTGCTGGTCAGATTGGTCTTGTAGCAACTTCTGCTGGTAATTTTCTAGCTTCTGTTTGGATTTCTAAAATTCTTTCCACAGCTTTGTCGAAAGCATCAGCCATAAGTTGGTGAATACCTTCTTGGTCGAATACGTTAGCTTCTACAAAGATAGCTTCTCATCCGTATCCTCTTAACATTGAAGCAAGTTCTTCATCTGTTTTACGAGACATAATTGTTGGGTTTGAAATTTTTCCACCGTTAATGTGAATGATAGGTAATACAGCACCATCATTTACTGGGTTAATGAATGATGTTGAGAATCATCCAGCAGCAAGTGGCCCTGTTTCAGCTTCACCATCACCAATAACAGCAGCAGCGATAATGTTAGGGTTATCTAAAATAGCTCCTGTTGCGTGTGAAAGTGAGTAACCTAATTCTCCCCCTTCGTGAATTGATCCAGGTGTTTCAGGAGCAGCGTGTGATGCTGTTCCACCAGGGAATGAGAATCTTTTACACATTTTCTTAATTCCAGCTTCATCTTGTGTGATTTCTGGGAATAATTCTGTGTAACTTCCATCTAAGTATGAGTTTGAAATCATAACTTGTCCACCGTGTCCTGGTCCTTCAATGTAGAACATGTCTACACCATATTTGTTAATTACCCGGTTTAAGTGTGCGTAAATTAAGTTTTGTCCTGGGATTGTTCCTCAGTGTCCGATTGGGTACATTTTAACGTCTTCAGCTTTTAAACCATCTTTCATAAGAGGGTTGTTTCTTAAGTAGATTTGAGCTACTGAAAGAAAGTTAGCTGCACGCCATCAAGCATGTACTTTATCTAAATATTGTTTTTCATCAAATAAAGTCTTTTTCATAAATATTCCTTTTAAATTTTTGATATTTAACACATTAAGTTTAATGTCCAAAAAATTCCAACTCAATATGTATCCATATTTTACATTTTTTCCTATTTTATCCTCATAAAAATATTTTGCTTTTTATTGCCCTTGTTTTTTCCTAAAAAATAGTTTTTTTCAGTCCCATTTTAAAGTTACTTAATTTCTATATATTACTTAAAAGTACTACACTAAAGCAATAAGAGCACAAATTAGCTAAATAAAAAAATATTTTATTTCAATTCAAAAGTCTAAAAATCTGTTATTTTATTTATATTGAAGTTTAAAAATATTCAAACTATAATAAATAAAATTTTAAATAAGGAGACAAAATGAAGAAGCCAGAAATTATTTTTATTGACTTAGATGGAACTACACTTGATACTCAAGAAATCAAATTTTGACAAAGAAGTGCTACACCATATACCAGACAAGTTTTAACTGAATTAAATAAAACAATCCCAGTTGTTGTTTCAACCGGAAGAGGGGTTTCACCTAAAACAAGTAATCTTGTTAAAGAAATTACAGGAGTAGATACTTATATTGCTTGAAATGGTGCTAAAACAGTTGAAAATGGTGTTATTGTAAATGAAGAAGTTATGTCAAAAGAAGTTGCTCAACAACTTTTTGATGAACTTTCTAAAAACTTCTGCTTTGTAGTTTATAACTCAAACGCAAGAGAACAAGCTTATGTAAAAAATAGAGTATTTAGATGATTTATGGGAGGCTTTGGTAAAAAGACTGCTCACTCATATAAAGAATACAACAATGATTTTCCAGTTTATAAAGCACTTGTATGATCTCTGTCAGGTAGAAAAATTAGAAAACTT
The DNA here is from genome assembly GCF_048284645.1 of Mycoplasma haliaeeti. NCBI lineage: Bacteria > Bacillati > Mycoplasmatota > Mollicutes > Mycoplasmatales > Mycoplasmataceae > Mycoplasma > Mycoplasma haliaeeti. Next base: position 34,754 of record NZ_JBLWAB010000005.1, read on the forward strand.
GCTTTAAAATGACAAAAACAATTTGCCGGTAAATTAGAAGTTTCACTTTCAGGTTCTAAAAATAATATTTTAGAAATTACTAAAGCAAACTGTTCAAAAGGTGATGAAGAAGTTCGTTACTGTTTATCAAAAGGAATTAATCCAGCTAATGCAATGCACGTTGGAGATTCTATGAACGATGCTTCAACTAAAAACCGGATTGGTACTTTAGTTGCTATGCAAAACTCGGTTGATGAATTAAAAGAAATCGCTGATGTAGTTACAGAATTTAGATGTGATCAAAGTGGATTAGCTAAATTCCTAGAACAATTTTTACCAGAAGAAAAATAGAGTTAGGTTTCCTAACTTTTTTTGTAAAAAATTTATTTTTGAAATAAAAAAATAACAAAAATAAACTTTTTGAGTTTTATAACGCTTGACTATCTTTTCGAAAGTGTTACAATATATTCGAAAAGAGGTTAACATGAATAATAAACAAGAATTAATTACATTACAAGCTTCATTATTTATTTTGCAAGCTAAAATTAAAAACTTCCACTGGAATATTAAAGGAGCTGATTTCTTTGAAATCCATGAACAATTAGATAAATTGTATGATGATACTACTGAACAACTTGATGCAGTAGCAGAAAAACTTTTAATGTTAGGTTACAATGCACTTGGAAGCTACCAAGAAGCAGCTAAATACTCATTAATTAAAGAAATCGAAGCTAAAGATTTTGTTTCAAGTGAAATCTTTGCTCATGTAGTTGATGATTTAAACACACTTCTTGAATATATTGGAAAAATGGATAACATTTCATATAGAGTTCAACCATTACTTGATGAAATCGTTATTTACTTAGATACATGACACTGAAAATTTTTAAAATCAACTAAATAATAACTTAGCAGTCTATTTATAGACTGTTTTTTTATACCTGTATAAGAAAATGCACCTATTGCTAGGTGCATCAGGAATACGTCTAAATATTTTTGGAGAAACGTATTTGTCCGAATAAAAAACTAACTTTTACATCCCTTAGGATCGTATACCCACAATATTTACTTCATCATGGATATACATTAATATAGTACAACAAAAATATAAAAATGGTACTAAAAAATATATTAAATTTAACTTTTTTAGATTTTTGGCCTAATAAGTAAATTTCAATATTTTTACATCAAAAAGCCCCAAAATTAACAAAAAAGTCACTTTTTAGTGACGATTTTGGAAGTGTGCCTTATGATGTTTATATGTACGATTAACTTGTCTAAACATATCTCCTTCTTCAGAATAATGTTTTTTGCCAAGTCTTGTATATCTTTCTGCTGCTTTATCAGTAATTAATTTATCAGCACGTAAAATTTCAAGATAATAATTTATTATTTCGTAGTTAAAGAAGTATTTATATTCACTATAAAGTTGCATTATTACTTTTAATTCCTCAAATAACAGATTCTTAAGCAATTCAGGATACTGCATTTGTCTTGAGTGTAAATTAAACTCATCTCTATCTACAACTTGCAATTCTTTATCAGGATAACATTTTACATCTAGGTCATAATCTATAAATTTAATGGTATTATCTTCAAATATAGGCTTAGAAGCCATATTAATGTAATAATAAGGACCAGAATCCTTTAATAATACAATCGCATTATACATGGCATCTTTTGGAATAAATCAGATGGCGTTTTCATTATATCTTCATCCATTTACATCTTTTTCGTATTCAGCTACTTTGGTATTTTTAAGGAATAATACTATATGTCTCTTATTATGAAATACTACTTTGGCTGAATTTCATTGACGATATAAATAACCATTATGTTTATAACCTTGTACATTAATCATTGAGCCAACTTTTAGCTTACTAAAATCTCATTCCATTGTTATCCTCCTTTCTTAATAATAATTTAATTATAACATTAGCGAGGGCTTTCTCACTTGATTGTAGTTTGATTATTTTTATTTTCGACTACATAATAATAATTAGCATTTTCAGCACGATAGGTAGTTACTCAACGATTAGAAGGAAGAGTAATTTGATGATCCTTTACTAATTCATTGTCTTCTACCAGACCATTTTTATTTAAATCATCTCAAAAGTATATAGTTCCTAATTCTCCAGGTATAATGTAATCTTTTGTAATGTAACTAATATAACCTTCTGGATAAATCCGGTTAGCTAGTTGTTGTTGTCTTCAAGCTTCACTTGCTTGTGTTTCATTTTCTATTCTAGCTCCCATATCAAAGTTATTATGTCCAAAGAAATTAAAGGTATCAAGATAAATAATATCACTATGAGCCACTACTTGTCCATCTGGATTAACTATTGCAATACCGGTGTGACTTTTATCTTTTAAGTATCCACTAAATTTTATTTTAGTAATGTTATTTTCATCTTTTTGCACTTGGGCATAGTTCTTTCCAACTCATTTTCATCCTGAATTATCATAATAAATTTGAGCTATTTCGCTACCATATCCCATAGTGTGTAAAAACATTTTATAAAAATCATGTGATTTATTATCTTTAATTTTATTTGCTTGATTAGAACTAATTCGATCAAGGGTTTTGTATGAATCAAGTGCAAAAGGTGAAGTTGGAATCATAATAGAACTTGATCCCTTAACTATTTTGGTTACTCAAGTCTTATTATATGGATCATAATAGGTTACTGGATTACTTGGATCAATATAACCTGAATTATCATTTATGTATCAGCCACTTCTTGATAGAGTGTCAAAATTATTCATAAAGACTTTACCATAGTCTTCTGCTATTGAACTCGGTCTAATTTCATATGAACTTGGTCTAGAATTATAGCTAAATTTCATGTTTCCAAAGAAACCTGAAGAAAATTCTTGATGGTTTTTTTCAGCTAGCATAGCAGGATTTGGTTCAGCAATATTATAGTAAGATTCAAAAGCATATTTAAGGTATTCTCTTGGCACTAATTCAGTTAATGAGTAATAGTATCTTAAATCACCATTATTCAGAGCAAATTTTTCATCAGGTGAGTATCAAAAGCCTGGTTTACTTTCTAGTTTTCTTTGTAATGCTAAGGGGTCTTTTGGAGATCCTTGTCAATTATATAGTCCATTAGAAACATCTCAAAGGTCTTTAGGTGAAAAGTTTGTATATAAGGCATCGGAAACATCTTGAGCTGCAGGTTCACCAAATCATCTTTCTCTTAATAATGCTAGAATTTCAGGTTTAATATATGATTTTGCGCTTACGTCATAGTTTAATAAGTATCTAAAATTATCAGCAAAATAGGCATTTCAATATTGCTCATTAGCTGATGAAAAGATCTTGTCTAGCAAGCCTGTCTTTTTACTTTGCCCAGGTTCATAATATTTGACAGTAACCATTTCTTTATCTTGAAGATTTGCCACTGGTCCAGCTACATTTCCAGTTGGAATAACTTTATCACCAGGCAGAGCTATTTCAGCATAGTTATTTGCTCAATGGTGCATATATTCATGGAATAAAGTTTGCATAATTGTTGCAACTCTATCATACAATGTTGCATTTGTTTCACACATGAATGCTCCATTAATATAAATATTCTTAGTACTTGGAATATAAAGTCCATTGGCAGTAGCCGGAATAATAGTGAAATCATTAATATTTATTGCTTCGAGATCATAAACTTCAGGGCCAAAGGTTACCTTACGCTTAAATTCATTAGCTAAGTAAGCTAAGCCACCAGGGCCAAGTAAATATCTATTATTAGCTGGATTTTGTTTATCAACACTATAAGCAAAATCTCTAAATTTGATCTTGGTATAAGGATCTATGTATTCTACATAAGTTCCTTCATCGTTAGTTTTTGCTTCTCAACTTATACTTCCAAGACTATTTACAAGTGCTAAAGCTTCTTCTTGTTGTTTTTGATCTAACTTATTAAAGATAGCAACTTCATTTGGCCCAATCTTTAATAACGTTGGATTTTCTTGCCAACTTGGGACATCATAATTAGGCTTAATATTAATAGTTTCTTTATTATCATTATCCTCATTTGAGCCTAAATATTGAATAGCAAAATAAGCACTAGTTGCAATCGCACCTAGTCCTAAAATCACTCCAGCTGAAAATACACTTCATCATATTATTTTTGTTTTCTTACTCATATTATTTATATTCTAATACATTTTAATTTTTATACTAGTTTTATATTATTAAGAAGTAATTCGTCTAAGTCTTATTTGTTCTTTTTGTTCCACATTATTCCACAAAAATGTGGAAATTTGTGGAAACTTATTCATTTTTGCTATATCATGAATTAATTAGGATTATAATAAAGATGAACAAACGGAGGTACTCATGTACAAATACAAAGCAAAATTATTAACAAATGATGAAATTATCGCCCAAGCAAATACAATTGAAGAATTAGAAGGGCTAATTAAAGGATTCCGCCGTGGTCAAAAACATGGATTACACACAATGGGTAATGAAAAAATTGAAATAATTCGTGTTGAAAGAAACCATCTTGAAGGTAAAGAAGGTTCAAAAGAAGTTTTACTTAAAGTAGTTTAAAATATAAATTAAAAATGAGGTAACCCCTCATTTTTAATTTATGCTATTTTATTTTCTAATGCAAACATTGGAATAGATTGTGGAATTTGAATTGTAGTACTTGAATTATTATTTCCTGTAGCATCTTGTATTTCGATTTCTAATGTGAAATTTCACTTGAAGTTAATTCCATTATTTCCATCACTAGGTTTTTGTAATGTAAAATCGCTTAAGCTTTTTGTATCAATAGCAATTCGACCAATTTGGAAGTATTTACCACCTAGAATTCTACTTTCTAAACTTGTTGCCAATTCATTTAGCGATTTATTCTTGTAATATACGTTAATATATTGTTTAAATGAATCAAGGAAGTATTCAAGTTTCTCTCCACTATTATTGTTTCAAGCTAGACGTGTTAATATTGCATTTGAGCCACCTAGTTGTCCCATAATTCTTTTAAGATCATCACTATTTGTAATTTCAAATGTTTTTTGTTCCTCAGGAGATAATGCCATAAAAGTATTAACTAGTTGTCTGTATTGTGTTCTTTCCATAAATCCGAATGAATCAGGAACCACCATAAAGTCTTTGGCTAATTCTGCTTCAGTTAATTTCTTAAATCCTGAGAATTTAAATGATTTATAGCCAACTTGGACATTTCCTAGACCATTTTCTGGATTATACTCTAATGAAACTGTCACATATAATTCACCCGTTAAGTCATTTGGGTAATATGAACAAGATACAATAATAGGTTCATTATTTAAACGTTCGTATTTTTCATTTAAGTCAAAAAAGTGATTTCAGAAGTCTAGTGTAATAGCTTTTTTACCAGCAAAGAATGAAGGATAATAATTGTAATCAATGTTGGCTTTTACTTTTAGCTGATTGTTTAGTACATATTGTAAATATTGCTCATTTGAATAATCAAGTCCAGATAAATAATCAAAAGTTCTATGATATACAGTAATTGGCTTTTGGATTACAACTTCACCATCCTGATTTAGCATTTCTGGATGGTAAGAAATGCTAATAAATGCACTTAATCTATTTCTTTCTTCACTTAGGTTAAATGAATTGACACTAAAACTGTCATCTTTTAAGACATCAAATGCGTTCCCGTTAAATGATAAAACAACTGAACTTAAATAAGGCTTAATTTCGCTAAATGGTTTACCAATGAAATCTTTTGAAGTTTTTTGTTCTTCCATAATCTTAGTTGTATTTCAATCAACATTTAATACCATTGTGCTTTTTACTATAAATAAATTTGAAATATTAAACACTTTATTATCAAGTGAAATACCTTTATAAGTTCCTTTTACAGTGAAACTTAATGTTCCTGTTAAGTCATTAAAAGCAGTTACTTCAACTTCAGATAACTTGTAATCATCATTGCTTAGAACTTTATCACTTAAAATTGAATATGCCTTGCTTGCAGTCATTTCACTATTTAAGTTATAAAGTGCAATTAATCCTTTATATTCGTTGATTGTAAGTCCATTATATATTCCACCTTGAGTATTTTCATCAACTGCTTTGTCACCTTGGCCTTGATTTAAATTTCCATTTCCTGTATCTGGTTCTTTAGCACCTGGAGTTGGGTTTGGTTTATCCTTATCAGGATTTGGCTTTTGTCCTGGTTGAGTATTTTTGCCTGGGTTGCCTTGATCTCCTTTACCAGGTTTGTCTCCCTCACCCGGAACAATAGGGGTTGGCGCAGGTGCTGGTGTTTCTTTATTATCTGTCCCTTGCACTTCTTTTTCAGTTCTACCACAAGCGATAGCTGCTAGTGGAAGTAAACTAAAAGATCCTAATCCTAAAAGTGTAAATAGTTTGATTTTCTTCATTTTTCTCCTTACAAACTTGTTTTTTTATAAATTTGTATTATTTTATAGGAAAAAGTAAAAATTCCAAATAAAAATGTCCCAAAAAGGAACATTTTACATTATCAAATTTTAATTCTTTTTTCAGGTGCTAAATACATTTTGTCTGATTCTTGAAGTTTGTATGTATCAGCAAATAAGTCAAGGTTCATCATTAAGACATTTCCTCTTTCTTTAGCTGGTGAGTGTACATCTGTTTCAAGTAATCTTCTAGCATAACCTTCACCAGATTTTTGCCTTCAAACTCTAACTCAGTTTTCGAAGAATTTTTCAGCTGAGAAGTCAGCTTCTTTTTGTGCAGCTTCAAGTGCACAAGCAACACCACCAATATCAGCAATATTTTCTGATACTGTTAATTTACCATTAACTTTTCCATATGGTGTTTCACGTGTGTCATATAAATCAATAACTGCTTGAGTTTTTTCAGCAAATTTAGCTCTATCATGATCAGTTCATCAGTTTACCATTGAACCATTTTCATCAAATTGAGCTCCATTATTGTCAAATGCGTGAGAAATTTCGTGTGCAATTACTGCTCCAATTCCACCAAAGTTAGCTGATGAAGATTGATTAATATCGTAATATGGAGCTTGTAAGATAGCAGCAGGGAATACAATGTGATTTCCAAATGGGTTAAAGTAAGCATTAATTGTATCAGGTGACATTCCTCAGTATTTAGGATTTACATGTTCTAAATATTGTGACATTTGATATTCATACATAATTTGATCGAATGCAAGTACATTTTCAAATACATTTGAGCCTTCTTCATAGGTGTGAGTGATTAATTGAGCATAGAATGGTTGGATTTCTTCAGGGTATCCTACCATTACACCTAATTTAGAAAGTTTTAAGATGGCTTTATCTTTTGTTGCTTGAGTTAATCAGGTATTTTCTTCTAAACGCTTCTTATAAACATCAATCATGCTTGCTACCATGTGTTCAACATCTTTTTTAGCTTTTTCACCAAAGTACTCTCTAGCATAGTACATACCAAGAGGCATTCCGAAGTATTTTGTAGCTACGTCATAGGCATATAATTCTAAATCACGTGGTTTAGCAATTGAGTAAAGTACATTTTTAAAGTGTGAAGCTTTTAATCTAGTTTCTTCAGACATAAATGAAGCAGCATATAATAAGTTTTTAATAAACATTAATGATCTGAAAGCTTCAAAGTTAGCTTCTGTATAAATCTTGTCAATGTTTTGAACAAATCTTGGGTTTGAACATGAGATTTCTTTAACTTCTTTGTTTACTAGCTCTTCAACAATTTTCTTAATATCAAATGTTTTAACTGTTTCTTGATATCATGCAATATCTTTTAGGTTGTATAAAGAAGTGTAGTCAGCTTTTTCTTCATTAGAAAGGACAAAGTCTACTAAGAAATTGTCAAATTCTAAAGCTTGAGCAACCATTTTGTTAGCTTGTTCAGTTGTTTTACCATATGAAATAAGTAAATCAAATGACATTTCTTTTCAAGCTGTTAAAAGTTTTTCTTTTTGTGTTGGGTTTGCATATGTTTCTTTAGATCCTAAAATTAATCTTGGATCTTCTAATCATAAAATGTATTTTTTATTATCAATAAAGTCTTCACCGATTCCAAATGGTAATGGTAATGAAGAATATCTTTTATCAAAAGCAGCATAATTATTTGCTAAATCTTTAAAACTTGTTAAGCTTTCAATTTTATCTAAGTGCTTTCTAGCTGGTTCTCATCCAAGTTGTGCTCTTTTTTCAGTATTAACAAGCATTTGATATAGTTTGACATATTCATGAATCATTTTATCAGCTGGTAAAGGTTGTTTTCCTGCAGCTCAGTTTGCAGTTAAACCTTTTAATAATTTTTCAATTTTAATATCTAATTCACCGAAACAAGAAATTGAAGCACGATCTGCTGGAATTTCTGTATCTCTTAATCATTCGAAGTTGACATATTCATAAAAGTCATCTTGTAATCTAGGTTTATTCATTTTGTCTCCTTGTTTTTAAATAATAATATTTAAATTATACTTTACTTTTCAGTTATGAAAACACAGTATATAAATCATTAGTATCTGCTTCACTTAAATACTTTATCACTTAAAATAACTTATCTTAAAATAAGCATACTCAGTAATTATTGCGATAATAATAGTAATAATTTATGCAGATTAATACAATACTTATTGTTTTTAAATTCAAGGGCTTGCATCGCAAGTAATGATTTACTATTATCACTTATTGTCATGTGCGCGACAATATAACTGAAAATTTGTAGAGTCTTTTCATCAGTTTCAAACCAGTAATAGTAACCATATCTTTTAACATCAATAATCCCCATTTTCGTCATTGACATATCTATATAAACGCGAAATTCTTTTTTTAATTGAAAAATATTTTCAATTTGTTTTATTGTTTTGATTATTTCTTCATCATTTTTTAATTTATTAAGTAAATCAAATACTCGACTCAAGCTTTCAATATATTCTTGGTTTGGTAGAATGCTAATCAAAAACTTGTGAAAATTTTCATCGATTAAATTACTATAAGGACTATTTTTATATACATACATTTCATACGGAATATTAAAAAACATAGATTCTTTTACTATATTTATGAAATTCATATTTGGTAGTTTTTCTAGAATTTTATTCAAATCCAAAAGGCTATTAATTATTTTTTTAGTTCTTGGTTTCGTTTTATTAATAACATAGCTTGTGAGTAGCTGACAAACTTTAAAACCAACCATCATATCTAATTTAATTACTTTAATATCACCAATTTTTTCTATATATGAATCAGGTATAGCTTTGAATTTCATACATTCTAGGTTTAATATTTTATTTTTATTACCGATGATTTTTATAGAATTATAGAATTCGTGATTAATAGATTCTTCAACTACTTTGTAATTCTTTTTACATATTTCTCAATATTCATTTCTTTTATATAGATCATTATCGTTAAACAATAAAATATCAATATCATTTGGCATTCTTTCTATAACTCCTCTAATATATAAGGAATAGCTTCCTTGAAGAATATAGTTTTTATCTCAATATCTTAAATCCTCGATCAAATTAATTATCTTTTCTTTCATAATTAAATTATATTTTTATTTTAGATAATTGCTAATAAGATAAATAACATATACACACTTATCCAAATGTATATCTTATATAAATTAAAATTTTTGACATTTTTATAAATTTTTCACTTATATTCAATTAAAAAGATTTAATTAATAAACGCCTTAAAGAAAGATTTTTTATTAATTAACAAAATAATATAAATTATATTTGCCTGAATTTTTTAAAAATACTAAGAACTATTTTTACTAAAAATATGAATATAAAAATTGATTTTTCTTTTCTCAGCGCACTTTTATGTCTATTTATTAGTATAAAAAGTTATGCATAAATATTATCCTTAGAACAGAAACCATTTCCGGAACAATCCCCTTGATATGACGTGTAGGCTATATTATTGCTATAATAAAATTGGACAATTGTCCGAAAGGAGTAAGATGAAAAATGAATTAATAAATTTAGTTGTTGCTGTCGCTAATACAACAAATGCGATTAATCCAATCAACACAAAAACCACTGAATCAGACAATGAGCTCAGTTCAAAATTAAAACTATATATTAGCTCTTTTTCTGAATATGAAAAAAACGTACTATTAGCCTACTATGATGAAGTAGATGAATTATCTAAATCTCATTTTTTGAGAAATTTATGAATCTATAAATTTACAGAATCTACATTGACTACAAAGAGATATAATTTTGCCACTAGAAATCTTCATGAATCTGATTTAAATAATTCAGATAAATTAAAAGAACTCGCAAGTAAGCTAACAAAGATTCTTACCAATAAAGCTAACGAATACCAAGCTGAATCAGATAAAAAATATAAGGATGGTGGAGCTACATTAGGTGCAGGAAACGCTGGCGTAGCACTGCTAGGGGCATTTTTGTGGTTTGCACCATGAATTGCTGCTATTGCTGCTATTCCTGTAAACGCAGCTGGTGGAGCTTTAATTTCTGAAGCAAAAGACTTAAAAAATAAAGCTAATCAGTTAAATAACAAAGTTGCTAATATAAATAAGACTTTTTCAGATTTAGGAAACGATTTTGCAATTGTTTCTGCAATGCAAACAACAGCATTTGAAAATATGACAGATTCTGAAAAAAATAAATATAAGACCATACTACAAGAAATCATAAATAATTGTGTGCTTGTTGTCTCACAATTGGAAGGAATTGCTGTAGAAATCGATGACAAAAATGCTAAAAATCAAATTAATGAAGTCAAAAATATTGTTTTTGAATTAAAAAATTCAATTATTAATGAAATTGACTCAATACAGCCAAAAGTTGTGCCATCAACATATTCAACCTATAATTCAGATGATTACGATGAAGGTTATTAATATTTTAGGAGAAATATGATCGCTTATACATATAATGTAAATAATGATAAAAATAGTGATAGCCCATATATATTGTATTCAATTGCTATGAATGCATTTTTTAGGCTTTCTGACAAAGATAAAAATAAAATATTAAATAACCTTAATATTACCATTGATAAATTTAATAGTTTGTTTCCGGGATGGTTGCGCATTAAAGAAAAAACTCTCAGTAAAGATGATACTATATCAATTATTGAATTTAATAAGCTGTTAAAATTAATATCAGATAAATTACAACAAATGAATAATGATAATTCTGCAATTCTTAATTCACATACTGACTCTGAATATGCAAAGCTAGGAAATGATCTAATTTCAGCTGCCTCTTCATATTTAGAACATTGTGGAAGTTTAGCTTTAACTCGAGTAGGGGCTAAATGAGTCAATTGATTAAGTTTCATTTTAACATTGAAAGATGCACAAGATTTTAATGCAGATTATCTTAAATTTAAAAACTTAATTGATAATTCTAATAAATTTTATGAGTTAAATTACAATCTATCTATGTCAATAGCAAGATACTTTGTCTATATTAACGATAATAAAGAAAATTCGATTTCCACTTATAGTGAGACTTTGGAAAGAGTAAATAATATTTTGATTAATTTAAATAATTTGTTCTTATTTCTCAAACAAAATGGAATTCCATACGAAAAAAAGTCAGATGTACTTTCAGCACTATTGCAAATTAATGAAATATTTATCAATGAAAAAAATCAATTAGTTACAAAGATAAATGATTTAAAAGAAATAGTTAATGATGATGAAGATTATGGATGAGGATATTAAAATGAAACGTGAAAACTCCTGAATAATATTCAGTTTTTTACTCATAAGCTTTGCCTATATAGCAATATTTACCGGACAATTTGGGGCTATATTAGGACTATCACATTTTAATTGAAAAGACAGAAATAATACAATCGGGAACATTATTTATCTAATCGACCTTGCCTTTGTCTTTGTCACCGAACTTTTATATTTTATATATCGTGTTATCAGCGATTTTAATGTACAAGTTAGATTATCTAGAAAGTTTAGAAATCAAGAATTTTGTTTTAAAAACAGAACGACAAATAAATTTATAGGTTGGATCTATAAATATGTTTATTTCAAAAAAACAGATAATACTGAACAAACAAATTTAAAATTACCATCACTGAACAAAAGTAAAATTAAGCTACATATTTATTTAGTTTTTTGATGTTCAGTTGTTATCAGTTTATTATCATTGATAATGAATATATCATATACAGCATGATTCTGTAGTACAAATCAAAATGCATATCAATCAATATTTATATATACTATTTGAGTGTATCAAGTAGTTGCAGTATTATGATTATTTTCTTATTTACGCTTTCGTACTTATTACTATTGTAAGAAATATAATTTACAATATGATATGTTTGATGAAAATAACCATTTAATCAGATGGATTCTAGGCAATTATAGTAAATGACCTTATCTACATTTTTCAACTGTGTACAATGCGTTTGGCTGAAATGACGAATACAAGTAAGAAATATAGATACTATATTTAAATGAAGCTGGCATAACTGCCAGTTTTTTTTCTTAGCCTATAAAAACCATTGAATAAAAGTTACATTATTAGTATTTTTAATTCCAATTTTATAAGACATTTTTTCTAAAAATACAAAATTACCACTTTTATAATAATGCTATAATTCTAATAATCTTTAGATAAAGATTAATTATTTGCAAATAAGACAAAATCTTAAATTTAAAAAGGAGACAAATATGTCAGCAATTACAAAAATTCATGCACGTGAAATTTTAGACTCACGTGGAAACCCAACAGTTGAAGTTGAAGTATTCACAGAATTTGGTGGATACGGAATCGCTAAAGTTCCATCAGGTGCTTCAACAGGTTCACGTGAAGCTCTTGAATTAAGAGACAAAGGATCAGAATTTGAAGGTAACTGATTCGGTGGTAAAGGTGTTATGTTAGCTGTTAACCACGTTAACAACGACATCGTTCCTCACATCTTAGGAATGGAAGTTACAGACCAACGTAAAATCGACATGAAAATGATCGAATTAGATGGTACAGAAAACAAATCTAAATTTGGTGCTAACGCTATCTTAGGAGTTTCTCTTGCTGTTGCTAGAGCTGCTGCTAATGAATTACAAATCCCTCTATACAAATACTTAGGTGGATTCAACGCACACGAATTACCAGTTCCTATGTTAAACGTTATTAACGGTGGAGAACACGCTTCAAATACAATCGACTTCCAAGAATTCATGATTATGCCAGTTGGTGCTAAATCATTCAGAGAAGCTTTACAAATGGCTAACTTTGTATTCCACAACTTAGCTAAATTACTTAAAAAACACGGACACGGTGTTCAAGTTGGTGATGAAGGTGGATTTGCTCCTAACTTCAAATCACACGAAGAAGCTTTAGACTTCTTAGTTGAAGCTATTAAAGCAGCTGGATACACACCTGCTAAAGAAGGTAAAAATGCTGTTGCTATTGCTATGGACTGTGCTTCATCAGAATTATACGAAGATGGAATTTACACATTCAAGAAATTAAAAGCAGCTATCGAATCTAAAAAACCTGGATTTGAGCACTTAGAAGATGTTAAATTATCATACACATCAGATGAAATGGCTGAATACTTAAAATCACTTGTTGCTAAATACCCAATCATCTCAATCGAAGATGGATTTGCAGAAAGTGACTGAGCAGGATTCAAGAAATTTACAGCTGAAATGGGTGATAAATTACAAATCGTTGGTGATGACTTAACAGTTACAAACACAGCTATTCTTAAACGTGCTATTGAAGAAAAATCAATGAACTCAATCTTAATCAAAATTAACCAAATTGGTTCAATTACAGAAACATTTGATGCTATCCAAATGGCTCAAAAAGCAAACATGACAGCAGTTGTTTCACACCGTTCAGGAGAAACTGAAGATACATCAATTGCTGATATTGCTGTTGCTATGAACTCAGGACAAATTAAGACAGGTTCATTATCACGTACAGACAGAATCGCAAAATACAATCGTTTATTAGCTATCGAAGAAGAACTTGGTTCATCAGCTGAATTCAAGGGAATCAAAGCTTTCTACAACATTGTTAAATAATTTATTCAACATAATAATTACGTTCCATTATATGGAGCGTTTTTATTATCTTTTGCACTATGTCCTAGAGATAAAGATAATAAAAAGCTCAAGGATATAAGCCTTGAACTAACTATTTAAATTACTTTTCGTATAGATATATTTAAGCTTTATAAAACCATCTATTTTACATTTTAAATTAAAGAAAAATGCACTATTGTGCATCCTTTTGTTCTTTCTTGTTTTTGCTTCATTTTCTTTCTTCACCTTTTAATAGGCGTTGAATGTTACCTCTATGTGTAAATAAGATAAGTGCAACAGCACCTAAATATATAAATCCAGTATAAATAGAAGCATAGTTAACAACATATGTTCCAATGTAATGTATAAATCCTCTTTGATCCGGGGCAATTAGTTGTAAATCAATTGTTTTAGTTCATCCAAGTCATTGATAATTTGTAGCTCATGCTATAACGCTATTGCTCATTCATGGAACAAATACAAATGGAATTAATAATACAGCTGCACTCATACTTGCAAGTGAAATATATTTCTTTCAGAATGCTACTGTAAAGAATATTACAGCTGCAATAGGTAATAATACAATGTTATAACTAATTATTAATCCAATGCTGCAAGCTACTCCTTTTCCACCTTTAAAGCCAAAAAAGACTGGGAAGCAGTGGCCAAGCACAACTCCAAAACCAGCTAGCATTGGCACAGCAATAATTGCTTGGTATTGTTGAAATGACATTTGGTTTACTGGTCCTCTTGAAGAAACTTGAGGAGCAGCATTTACTCAATAAGCAATACCTGTAGCTATTGCAACAGCTGCAATTGTTTTGAAAACGTCTATGAGCAAGATTAAAACACCAACTTTTACCCCAAAAACTCTAGATGAATTTGTGGCTCCAGCATTTTGTGAATGTTGCTCACGCACATCTTTCTTTAAAAACTTACTAAATATGATTGAAGTATTTAGCGAACCAATTAAATATCCCATTACTAAAAAAGCTATATTTAGGACTACAGTGGTAAAAACTACAATATTATAATTTCCGTTCATATTCACCTTTCTATAATTAATATATTAATTATAGTAATTTTCTATATATATTATAATTTAAATATGAACAAAAAATATGATATTAAAATAGTACAGTTACCAGACCCTGTACTTAGAAAAAGATCACATGATGTTCCAATTCCTCTTACAGATGAGGATATTGATTTAGCAGAGAGAATGATCTATCACATTGATGATTCTCAAACTGAAGGAACACAATTCCGTCCAGGAGTTGGTGTTGCTGCTGTTCAATACGGAATATTAAAAAATGTATTCTATGTTTTTGTCCAAGACGATAAGGGTAATGTCTTATTTAAAGATGTTTTATTTAACCCTCGTGTTGTGGCAAAAAGCAATAAAAAAATAGCCCTAGATGAAGGAGAGGGTTGTTTATCAGTTGATGAATCATGGCCAAACCAAGAAGGCTATGTACATCGCTCAGATCGTGTTGTAGTCGATGCTTACAGCTACTACAATAGAAAATGATTGCGTTATGAAGTATCAGGTTACATTGCAATTGTTTTCCAACACGAATTAGACCACTTAGATGGTCACTTATTTATTGATCGCATTTCTCGTAAAGATCCTTGAAAAAAATTACCTAAGGCTCAATACTTATAATGAACACATTATTTGAAGCTGCTGCTAGTGCTTCAGCACAATCAGCACCTAATTCAACCACAGGAATTCAACAACTTGATGATATTGTTAAAACATTAAAAAATATTACTACCTCAGTTGGTAATGCTGGAGTTTGACTCCCAATTGTAATTGTTGTTTTATTTGCATTAGCTTTTGTGATTGGATTTTGATTCAATTACAAATGATCTATCTTTAAAGTAGTCGCAATTGTTTTAACAATGATTATTTCTGCTGTGGTTTATAAATATGGATCAGATCTTGTACATTCACAATTAAAAGATCAAAAAGAAGTCGATCAAATTATTAGGTCAGGACTACCATTTGCCTTGACTGTTTTAGCAATGATAATTTACTTATCTCTTAGAGGATTCTTCTTTGTTATTACATTTATTATTCACTTATGTACAATTAATAAACGTAAAGATAAGAAAACAAAAAGAATCGCATCTGGTAAAAGAGGAAACAGAATTTGAACTAGATTTTTATTTGGTACCACTAATGCTGTTTTAACTTTACCCGGAACACTTTTACTTTCAAACGTTGTAACTACAGCTATGGTTAATGATACTTCAACCTCTAAAGCTACAACTTTTGGTGTTAAATTAATGACAGCTGGTAAAGGTGCTTCACTTTCAGGAATTGGGGTTGGTACAGTTTCTCTAATTGAACTCTTCCAAAAAGGTTCTAAACTATTCCAAACTCTTCAAAACCCTGAAAATAAATGAACTAAAGAACAACTAAAAGAAATAGTTGATACTTTAAATTCTTCAGCTGCTTTATTAAATAACCCAGATGTTAGAAATGTTATTTCTCAAGCTGCTAAAGAATATGCTGCAGATAATGCTAAATTAATTGCTACTGCCTCAGGAGCTCTTGACTACATTAGCAATACTAGAGATAAACTTAGAGAACAAAATCCATTGTTTGATACATTATCTGCTCAAGAACAATCTAAACAAGTTACAGATTATGCAATTAATCAAATTAATTCAATTAAGAATTATGAAGATTTAGGCATAAATAAAGATGTTGTTTCTTACTTAAATGTTGCTAAATATGTAATTTCTTCTGTATCTGATGATACAAGAAAAGCTATAGCACACATTGCTGCTGAAACTCTTAATGCAGATAAAGAAATTAAAGATCAAATTAATACTGAAGCTGTAGTTAATGCTTTATTTGAAAGCTTATCTAAATTTAAAGTTACACAAGCTGAAGATAACAAAGAAAACGCAGACAAACCTAAAACAGCTCAACCAGAAACAAACACTAATACAAATTCAAACGCTAATGCTCAACCAGCAATAGCAAATAACTAGGAGAAAGTGATTTATGAACTATTCACAAAATAATGGTGATTTACATCAAATCACTACTCAAGTACCTCAAACACTTGAAACAACTGTTGAATCACAAGTTGCTTCAGATCCTCAAAGAATCATTGCAACACCTGTATATAACGTAATTAGAAGAGAAAAACGCCTAACTATCATGCAATTTCTTTTCTGATTCATTCTATTTTTAGTGTCAATAGCTGGAATCTTAACCAACTATTTCCTAAATAGTAGAGTTGATAAAAACCAAGGTATTGCTTGATATGTATTAGTTGGAATTGTCTTTCTAGTTTCTTTAAGCTTATTTGCTAAAGCTTTAACTAAAAATAAAGCTTGAAGACGCACAGAACAAATGTGTCGTGATAACTATCGCAATGGTAATCTAGCTGCTGTAACAGTTATTTCTGATACTTATCGTGCTATTCGTTTTAAATTATTACGTTTATCATGATTATTTGCTTTCTTCATGACTTATTTTGCTCTCTTTAATGGAGTTATCTTATTACTTCTAAACCTATGAGATGGGCATTGAGTGCTCAATGTTGATAAAGCAAACTTAAAATTAAATCTTGATTTAGATTGAGAAAAAATCCTTAATGGTGCCTTTGGTAATGTTCATGTATTACTTTATGTAGACTTAGCAGTTGCAATTGGATTTACAGTACTTTTTGTTCTAATGGTTATGTATGATCGCAAACGTTACATTGAAGCTTCTACCTTCCTTGGAACTGATGCTACAGCTATTAAGAATGCAGTTAATGCAGAACTTAAAAGTGAAAATAAAGCTTGAATTAAAGCTTATATCATTGTCTTTATTATAGTTGTCTTATTACCATTAGCTCTACTATGCTACTTAATTTGAAAAGGTGTCCTAAAAAGAGGTAAGAAATAATGAAACTAAAATTACTAGTTATAATAGAAGATAAATTTAACGATGTTGAATTAACATCAACTCTATCAGTGCTTAAAGCAGCTGATGTAATTGAATCAATAACTTACTATGCTCCAGAAATTTCTTCAGCTACAGGTCAATTTGACTTAGCTCATGTAGATAATATAGTTCACCAATATAATCTTGAAGACTATAATGCTATCTTTATTCCAGGTGGAAAAGGTTGTCAAACTTTAAGAAACAATCCAACTTCACTAGCTGTTATTAAAGAATTTTATCAAGCTAATAAATACTTATTTGCTATCTGTGATGCTCCAAATGTTTTAATGGAAGCTAAAATTTTACCTCCTTACATTCACTATTCTTCATATCCATCTCAATGAAGTCTTCCAACTCGTGGAAGCAACCGTTCAGATGAAATGACTAGTTGTGATGGTAAAATCATTACAGGTAAAAATGCTTTTGCAGCTCCTGAATTAGGACTTAGAATCATTCATGAACTATTTAGTGAAGAATTATCATTACGTACCTACATTAAAATTAATGGAGATCAATATTAAATATAATTTCTGCCTTCGGGCAGATTTTTTTATGCCTGCAAGCAAAGTATAAAAAAATCGCTATTGCTAGCGACTTAATTACTATATCAAGCTACTATTTGTTAGCTTGAAGTGAACGATTTACCCCTTTACTTAATAAGTACTTATCGTGAAGAGTATATCCAAGTTGAATACTGAAAATTGTTAATGAAATTATTTGTCAAATTAGTCCAGCGATTAATGATCCGTAGTTTGGTTTTGGTTCATATGATTGTAATCCCATTCCAAGTCCTCATCAAATGATTCAGATAATGTTGTTTACAACATATAATACATACATTCAGTATGTAACACCTTGTCATTCATTTGTTTTGAATGATTGAATTAATTGAGGTGTGAATGCTAATGTTGTAGCAGCAGGGAAGACAAATCCCATTACTGTTGAAACTGTGTCTGGTAATTTGAAAAAATAGTGACCAGGTAGTCTATTGTAGTCTACGATGTAGAATACAATAAATACTGTACCAATTAGGTATGTAGCAAGAACACCAAGGTATCCTCACATTTTTTTCTTAGCTGAAAATTCTTTCTTGTGTTTATAAAGAAGAATAGTCATAACTCCATTTACAAATAAACTGATTCCGTCAGCAAACATAACGTTAAGCATAGCTTTATTTAAGTTGTTTGTTGCCCCTCAGATAACTCATAATAAGATTCCAACGTGGAAAATTCAGAATGAAGTGAAACTTACGTTTCCTGTTCTTTTTTCTTTGATAAGTTTAATTAATTGAGGAACACTTAAGGAAATAATGAAAACAACAGTTAATCAAATAAATACTTGAAATGATACATCTAAAGCTTTAGGCGCTTTAGTAACTGCTGCTTGTGCTCCTTCACTAAAAAATTTAACTATATTTTGCATACTGTTATATTTTAACCTATTTTATTTTTTGTATTAATTTATTTTAGACTTATTTCAGGGCAAAATAGGCCAAAAAATCAGCCTAAAATAAAAAAGATGCCTAGAATAAAGCACCTTCAATTATTTGATTTAAAGTGTGACCAATTGTACCTGTTTGGTGATCATCAATTACTAAGTTAGCTGCCTCTTTAGCTTCTCTTGTAGCATTTCCAACTGCTATTCCAAACTTAGCTCCCTGAATCATATTTACATCATTACCACTATCTCCAAAAGCCACTAAGTTTTCATCACTAAGTCCAAGTAATTCTAGAACCCTTTCTACTCCTACAAATTTGGAAATATCTTTTGGATTGACATCAGTATAAACTGAATTAGTTAGGTAAACTACACAAGGTAGATCTTTAGTAGCCTTTCTAATATCTTCGGTAATTTGTTTAGCCTTTTCTAGTGGGTTTCTAAGTGCTATTTGAGTTATAACACTATCTTTAGCTAGTACTACATTTTCTAGGTGATCTAAGGTAGCAATATTTAAAATATTCATATCCATAATTTGTTCCTTAGACATTCATTTTGGAAAATGATTGTTAGGAAGATATGAACCATTGTAATCAATGGTATCTACAGTTAAGATTAAATCGTTTTCCAAAGCCTTTTCCTTTAAAATATAAAACACTTGGTTAGGCACTGTGTTTAATACATTAATACTTTGCTTGTTAACATCATAAATTAAAGCCCCATTAGAACATACTATGTAATCAACATACTTAATTGTTCCATCTTTTAGTAAAGGTAAAACTTTTTGTAGCCCTCTCCCTGTAGCAATAATATTAACATTTCCTGTTTCTTGCACACGCGCTAAAGCTTTTAAGGTATCAGGGTGTATTGTATTATTCTTTCTTAATAATGTTCCATCTAAATCATATGCAAATGCTAATTTCATAAGCCCTCTTTCTCTTTTTATTTTACTCGATTTTATTATTTTTCTCATACGCGTAAAAAAACCAAAATAACTAGGACATAGGTATTTTGGTTAAATTATTGTGTGACTTTTATTTAGAATCTTCTTCACGGTAAGGAATTACGTGAATATGTGTATGGAAAACAACTTGGCCTGCTGTTTTTCCAGTATTAATCATTATTTTAAAACCAGGTATTCCTTTTTGAATAATTTCTTTATCAGCTAATTGGCGAGCTATTTTCATAGCATATAAGAAGTCATCTTCACTATTAGCTAGAATATTTTCTTCTTGAACTTTAGGAATAACTAGGAAGTGCCCTTCTGTTTGAGGAAAAGCATCATAAATAGCTATTACTCTATCATCTTCATAAAGAACTTTACTTGGAATTTCTCTTTTAATAATCTTTGTAAAAATTGAATCCATTATTTAGCAATAATTGCCATTCCTTCTGTTTTAGCTTTTAGCGCATCATCAACTGTAATTACATAACCTAAAGCTACAAAAGCACTTTGAGCTTTCTTGTATAAGTTATCATCGCTAACAGCAAGTAATATTCTTAATCGATTTAGATCACTTGCAAATGGTGTTTCATCAAATGAAAGAATCTTGCTTTCAACTTCTTTTTCTTTGCCATCTTCAGTGGTTTTGGTTTTTACAGTTTTACCAATTGGAGCAATTTGACTCATGTATGCTACATTAATTGTTTTTCCATCTGCAGAAGCAGCAATTGAACTAGCTAATTTTCCATTTTGATCTACTGAAACAATTTTATTATTAATAGCATCATAGAATCCGACAAAAATCTTATCTTTAGGTGTATTTAATAAATCATCAACTGAATATGATATGTTAAATGAGCTAGGCATAGCCATTAATCCTTTAAATCCACCCATTGTGCTTTGATATGGAGCAGTTTGATTTAGTAATAAAGCACTTGTAGCAATATCACCTGCTGTAGTTGATTTCTTAATTAAATCTTGATATTGAGCAATAGTATCAATTTGATAATTTCCCATAGTAAAGATGTTGTTTGCATTACTGTCTTGGTATTGTCATAATTGCACTGTTTTGTTATTTACAACATAGTTAATTAAATTGAATTGATCTAGTTGGAATTTTGTTTTATATAGTGAAGCTGATGAAGAATCAACCTTTTCTAAATCAGCTAGATTACTGATTTGGAAGTATTTGTTAATTAATAATAATTTATTAACTGTATAAGCTACATTAGTTTGAGCATTATTATATAGTACATTGAATTGTTCTTGGCTTAAGTTAGCTTTGTAGTATTTACTTGAAGTTCCTTGAGCATTTGAGCCATCTAAAAAGCTTACAAAAGCTTTTTGGTCATCATTTGAAAGAATTCCAGCAGCTGCTCAAGTATTTAATTGAGTTAATAAATAAAATGGATTGTGTTTTAAGTTCTCATTAGCCACAAAAGCTTGGTATGCTGCAAATGCATCAGCTTTATAAGCATCATTTGAAATTAAATTTTGGTCTTGAGCTACTGAATATAAGTTTTTTAAAGTAACATCAAGTCATTTTCCTTCAATAATTTGTGTAATTGAATCTTTACTAAAATCAGCATCTTGTTTTCTTTTAGCATCAGTATCTTTATCAACACCACAAGATACCATAGCCACAGGCATAATAGCTGCAGGAGCTAATAATAAAGCATGTTTAAATTTGAAGTTCATTATTTATCTCCTTTAGCGTTTTTTCATAAGTTTTGACTTAAGTATTGGTAAATTGTATCAAGTGCTGATTTTTCACTCATTGTTGTATTGTTTGCATATGAGTATACTAGTTTAGCAAGTCCATCTACAACTTCAAAGTTGTAACTTGTACCTGTTGCAAATTGTGCTTTAACTCATGTATCAACATTCTTTAATAAATCAAGTAATTGTTGTGTTTGTTTACCCACAAGTACACTAGCAACTTCTGTTTTAATGTTGTTAATATCTGTATCAGTGTACTTCTTGTTATCATTTGATGCATTATCTTGTGCTTTAATGTATGTTACAAAGTCTGAATTATTTATTAGTGATTCAATAACGCTTTCAGGTGAAACCTTAGTTGATAATTTATTTGTAACATTGAAGTAAGTCTTGTTTCCGGCTGCATAGTTTTGAGCATCCTTAGCAATAAATGCTTTAAAGTCTTCTAATGAATTAATTTGATCATATCTAGCTAATAAAACGTCTTTATCGGTTAATAATACATAAGCATTATCCATATCACTAACTCTTAGAACTACAGGAACTTTTTTACTTGCTGCATTACCAGCACTTGTTTCTACAGCAAAGTCTCAGTTATAGAATTGCTTAAAGAATGTAGTCATATCAGCAGTTTTAATGTTTGCAACTACTGTATCTACTACCTTGTTAAATTCATTAACTTTAGCTATTGCTTCTTGCATCGTTTTAGCTGCTTTTGCTTCTGTAAGTATCTTTGTATAAGCTGCAATCATAGCTGGTTGTACATTTGAAGCTGCTGTAATTTCAGTTAATTTTCCAAGTTCAATTGAAGGAATGTTGTTTGCATCATTATTTCCAAAAATTGCTGTAGCAAATACACCTAAACCTTGATCAATTGAGCTAGCTAATAATTCTTCTACACTTGTTAAACCACTTGTACCTAGAGTTGAAGAATCACTTTGTGTTAGTGCACCTAAATACGTTTGATATTCAGAAATAGCATTGTTATATGCGCTTGTAGCTTGATCTTTAGTTTGTAAAGCATAACTTTGTGCTGTTTTCATTGCTAATAAAATTGACATATTAGATTTAATATCAAACTTATCGCCATTTGGAATAACACTGTATTTTAATAGGTTGGCTAATGTAGCTTTTTCTTTATCATCACCTAAAATTCATGGTTGGTAAATATCTGATTTATTTGTTTTACCAGCTAGTTTATAAACTGTTGGTAAAACAACTTTGTTCTTGTTAAAATAGCTTTCAATAAATGGAGTTGGAGATTTTAAGTCTTTTACTACAGTTACTTTACCATCTACCATTTTTGTTTCAACTACAAATGATCTAGTCAATAAAGTTGTTACATTGTTAGAATTATTTGGATCAACAAAGTAGTTAACACCTTCTTTAAAGTATGGGAATACTTTATCTCCTTTTTTAAATAAAATGATTGGTTGACCATTTGCACCCTTAATTTCGCCACCATTTGCGTCTAATTTCTTAATTGGTCTGATAGCTACTCTATTGATGTAATCCATTGTTTGTTTTTTGTATTCTAATTGATATCTTCTTTGTGCTTCTGATTCAATTTGTTTAAATACTAAATAGTTTACAGCTTGAGTTTCAGTTAAACTCTTTCCATATTCTTCTTTGCCAATAATTTCATTGAATTGTTTTTCCCAGTTTTCAAATCCATAGTTTTTCTTTAAGTTAGATTTTAGATCATCAATTTTAGCTTGAACATCTTTTTTAATTTCACTTAAAGATTTTAAAGCGATTGAATTATTAGGATCTTCCCCATTAGGTAGTGAGCCATTTCAAATTTCTTGGAATTGTAAAGAAGCTGCATATTCTTCTTGGTAAAGATATTCAATTGTTTTGTGGTAGAAGTCATCAATTTCTTTAGCTGCTGCAACATCTTTTGAATTTACAAGGTTTTGAAGTGTTCCTGCATTTGTAGCAGCTAATTCTTTACCATCTGGACCCATAAATTTAACAACAGGTGTCTTGCTATCAATAGCATCTTTGTAGTTTACTTTTGTTACATTGATTGTTAAAGGAATAGCAATAGCTGCTACAATCCCAACAAAGATTGTTGCTCCTATTGCAATAGTGGCCTTATTTCTTTTGGCTTTATTTGTACTATTCTTTTCGTGTTTTTCATCATGTCTATCATTTAGTTCTGTTAAACGCTCAAAGAATGATTTTTGTCTCTTTGCCATTAATACCTCGTTTTCTTAATTTAAAATAATATATTTTAAATTATAGCAAATTTATTAATTTATAATTCTAATATGGAATACAGAGAAATAGTAGAAGCATTTAAATCATTAAATGCACTAGCTAAGGAAGAAAAATTTGTTTATTCTTTAACTTCTTCTTCCTTACAGCAAGCTTTAAATGGTGAAAAGCTAACAAATCCAATTACAATAGCAATTTCATTTTCAACCTTATTAAAATTAAAGTTTTTTTATCCAGAAAAATTAAATTTACCTCCAGATAATAGTTTTGATGAATTTTTTCCAAGTTTACAAT
Source organism: Mycoplasma haliaeeti (assembly GCF_048284645.1). Classification (NCBI taxonomy): domain Bacteria; kingdom Bacillati; phylum Mycoplasmatota; class Mollicutes; order Mycoplasmatales; family Mycoplasmataceae; genus Mycoplasma; species Mycoplasma haliaeeti. The sequence goes on from NZ_JBLWAB010000005.1 coordinate 59,297, forward strand.
TAGGAAATGTTGCCTTTAATTTATACATTTTAACTGAGTCTAATCGAGATATTATTTCTTCTCGTTTAATTAATAAAGTACTATCTAAAGTAAACAAAGGTAAATGGTGTGATATTTTATTAACCTTGGATGAAATTTTTAGTGAGGAACCTTCAATTTGATCTTATTTATATAGAGATAATGATGAGATAATTAAACTAGATGCAATTACTCGTATGAATCCTTATTATTATAATGTTGTTAAAGTCGAAGATGAAGAAGTGCCTTATTTAGACTATTTTAAAAATGAAATAAAAAATGATGTCGCTTAGACATCTAATATGTCAGAGCAAAGCTCTGTTTTTTATTCCATTTTTAAAAAAGTAATAAAAAAAGCGACGCCCTATTTTCACATCTCTGCTATCGTCGGCGCTAGAG
>NZ_JBLWAB010000006.1:0-55768 GCF_048284645.1 Mycoplasma haliaeeti
TCGAAAAAATTGACTGTCATGTACATTGTATATATCTAGTTTTCAAAGAACTTTTTTGTGTTTGTTATTCGTGATAACAAGCGATAATATTATAACACCAAAATATTTTTTAATCAACAAATTTTTAATTTATTTTTTTTAAATATTTTTTAGCTTTTAAGGCTATGTGTGTTGGAAATATTGATTAAATAATACCACTATATTATTACATTCCTAATAAAAAAATAAAAAATAACCAAAATGGCTATTTATTATGATTTTGATGCTTCTTCAGTTTTAAATCCACTAATAGTAGACACTAATTCGTTTGATTTAGCATTGGTTTTTAAATCTTTTATTTCGTATTTAATAGATATAGTTGTTCCTAAATAAGATTCTGGTTCAACGCTTATAATAGTTATTTGGAATTCTTCTTTATTGTAACCTTTAATTTCGATGTTTTCAGCTTTAGCATCTTTAGCGTATGTTTCAGCTTTATTTCCATTATATGTAAACTCTAATTTGCTATATAAGGTAAGAAAAGGCTTAACATCTGGCCCTTGAACTGTTTTTTCTGTAGTTCCGCAAGCAACTACAGAAAGAACTGGTAATGCTAAAACAGTAGTTCCAATAACTGAGTTTAATAATAATTTAATCTTCTTCATGTATCAAATATTACATTATTTATTGCAAAAAATTGAATATTTGCTAAAAAAAATAAATGTGGAAATTCTTTTTTTCATATTTAAGCTTTTTTTAAGATTTATTTAAATCTTAGCCAATTACAATGTATAATAACATAACAAAACAACAGAAAGCTAGTGGCTTTTTTTATATTATATGGAGGAACAACATGAAAAAAAATACACACTTAATTATTTTGATCAATGGTAAAAGAAGAAGTGGAAAAGGGCTTTTAAGTACTGAACTATCAAACAAATTAAAAGAACAATTCAATGATAATATTCACATTTTATCATTTGCTCAACCAATTAAACAAATTACACAACCTATCTTAGATGAAATTAACTGAGATGGTATTGATAAAGAAATCGTAAGACCTTTATGAATTGCAATGGGTGAAGTAGGAAGAAAAATTGACTCAAACGTTTGATGTGCTAAAGTGTTTGATAAGATTAGAGAAACTATGGAAAAATCATCTAAAGAAAACTTAAACAGTTTATTTATTATTGATGACCTTAGATTCCCAAATGAATTAGATTACTTCAAAGGTAATAAAGCATCACTTGAAAAACACGTAAAAGAAGGTGATGAAGTTAAAGTTTTAGCTATCAGAATTGAAAAATTTATGGATGCAACTAAATTCGTACCTGGAGTTGATGATAACTCAACTGAAACAAGTTTTGATAAATTAGTAAATATTTGTTTCGATGAGATTGTTCCTCAAAATACACTAATCGATTTAGAATGATATCCAAAATTTGACAATGTAAAGGTTATTGCTGACGTTATCATTCGTAACCACATTAATAAATAGTCATAATGACTATTTTATTTTTGCCTTATGTTAAAATTAAATTATGCCTAGAAAATTTTTTAATAAAACAGATTACTTTATAGATTATGAAAAGCAAGTTTTAATCTTAAGTGACCAACTATATGATAAGCTCCATTCTACTGGACAATTTGATAAATATAAGAAAATGGGAGGGAGCTCTATTTCAGACATTTTAATTAAAGATGCCTTTAAAAATGAATTCAGTGCCTTTTGCCACATTACTCGTTTAAAACTACCAGTACTGACACAAAAATATGTGCATGCCGGAGTTGTGCTAGAACCTCGTATTTTTGATTACTTGCGTAGTAAGATGCCAAATACTACAATTGAAAATTATGAAGCAGCAGCTTACAACTATGATTTCTTTGCCTCAGATCCAATTATTGGAGGGGTACCTGATGGATATTTACCTGCTAAAAATATGATTTTGGAAATTAAAACTGCTGGTGAAAAGAAAAAAGACCTTTGAGCTAAAGAAGGCGTTGATCCTTCTTATCGTAAGCAAGCTCAATTATATTCGTACTTAAAAGGTGCAGATTCTTATTCAATTGTAGCCTTATTCTTGCGTCCTGAAGATTATGAGCATCCTGAAAGTATTGATTTAAGTCAACGTAGTTTACAAACTTATGCCTTTAAATTAAATAAACAAGATGCCCTTGATGATATTGCTAAAATTAAGAATTGATACAATTTTTATACTAATACCAAAATCTCTCCTCGTTTTGATCTATCAATTAATGCTGATCAAATTGAATATTTAGAATGTGAAAACTTTGCTCAGTGAGAAGCTTTACTTGAAAAATGAAAAGCTCAGGGTAAAGCAGATCCTGATATCAAAGCATAAAAAAATCCAGTGCTAACAAAATTGTTAGGCTGGATTTTTTCTATATATTAGCATTAGTTGAGGTTTTTTTAGCAATTTCAATAATGTGGTCAACACTGAAAGGATTATTTTGCTTTAATATATCCTTTTCAGCAGGAGCATTAAATAGTAAGTATGGTTCTGATTTAGGCTTTGTTGCATAATATTGTCTATCAATTGTGAATAGAATTCTAGTTACATATGTACGTTGAGTTCTATCTAAAGAAGAAATAATTCTTAATGAGCCAGTTCCATCAGTTGATTTTTCAAATAAGTTTGTAATAATTTTTTCACGTAATGTGTTATATTTTGCTTTTAGTTCCTTATTTAAATCATTATCAGCAATTGGCTCTAAATCTCTTTTAATAAATACAGTTACATCTTCTTTTTCTTTTGGATTATCAGGTTTTTTTCTACTGTATTGTACTTGTAAATATTTAATATCTCTTGGACTCTCAGGACGAGCTGGATTACTTACTACTGTTTTTGATGAAGGAGTTGTAAAAATACTACTCATCATACTTGGGAACCCATTTTTAATTTCATATTCACCTGTAGCACTAATTTCAGGATTGCTAATTGCAGTTAACTTAAATTTAACTTTAAGTCCAAGTTTAGCAAGTGAAAGTGGATCAAGTTTGAATTGAGGTTGTAATCCAGGCTCAACAACTTTAATTACATTACCTTCTTGTTTAGTTTCATCATCTAAAATAGCAAATGTAAAGTTATCTGCATCATAATTACTTGCAATAATATCTTGACGTGTAATTTGAGAAGGAGCTAACTTATTGTTAGCTTTTACAGATAAACGAATATCTTTAATGTTTGCTGCTAGTGCTTCTTTTAAAGCAGCATTTTTTAATTCAGTATCATCCTTTTTGAATCCTTCAATATCTAGCAATATAGTTTCTTTTACTGAACCATCTTTAGCAGAAATTGCTAAAGCAACTTCTAAAGTAGTTGAAACTGCCTTTGGTCTGCAACTTTCAACTTCAACTGTAAATAAATCTTTGTAAGGTGCTTGAGGATCAATGTTGATTGTAATTTGTTCTTTAGTTACATCTTTTGCTAACATTTCTGCTTTAGAAGGAACATCTAATGTAATCTTTTTAGCAAAAGCACTAATGTATTTACTTGCTATTAAAGCATTTAGGTCTGCTTCAGCAATATTAAATCCAGTTAAGCTTTTGAATTTTCTTGGAAATGAAGTAATTGTATCTTTGGCTTTATTGAAAAGTTGAAGTGTTAAATCTAAATCGTAGGCAATTCCTTCATCATTTAATTTCTTTTCTGCCTTTATAACTGTGATTCCAAATTGATCTTTGTTGAAATTTTCATCAGCTATAGTAATTAAACTAGCTAACTGAGTCTTATCCATAGCCACTAATTGATCTACAGTGTATTGAGCCTTGTTTTTGATATCTAATTTAGTAATACTATTAATTGTTTTATTTAGTTCTGTTTTTAATTTTTCATTTAATTTTTCCTCAGTATCGGTACCTTTATCATCCTTAGTACCTGATTCTTGACTTGGTTTATGGCAACTAACAGCTAAAACAGGAGTAGCAGCTAGTGTTAAACCACTAAGAGTTAGTAACATTCCTTTTAATTTCATAATATATTTCCTTTATTTTATTTATAAATTCCTTTACGTCACTCATCTAGCTCTTCTGGAGTTGCTAAAATATAGTGATCATTATTGATTTTAATTCATTGTGGTTGGTATAACGATGTATAACCATGGATTGCAGGATTATAGCTATAACCAATTAAGCTACCTTTTTCACCTTCAATAGAAGGAACAGCATCTAATAATGATTTTGTATAAGGGTGCAATGAATGGTTCATAATTTCATCAGTTGTTCCAATTTCAAGTAATCTTCCTTTATTCATAACTGCAATACGATCTGAAATATATTCAACCATACGTAAGTCATGGGCAATAAATAAGATAGTCAAGTTGTATTTTTCTTTAAGTTCATTAAAGATGTTTACCACTTGGGCTTGGATAGAAACATCAAGTGCAGAAATAGGTTCGTCCGCAATTAATAATGAAGGACGAAGCACTACTGCACGTGAAATACCAATCCGTTGTTGTTGTCCTCCAGAGAATTCTAGTGGATAACGTTTAAGTACAGAGTCATCTAGTCCAACTGATTTTAAGATGTCACGGACTAAAATTCTTTTACATTCGACTTCTGTTAATTTATTTAATTCTTCACGATGTTCTTTAGCTTGCTTTAAATATTGGCTAGCATCTGCTAATTCAGGATATTTTGCTAAATCATTAGCTAGTTTGTTATATAAAGCTTCAAAAGCAACATTTTCATTTAGTGCAATATCTGCAGCTAATTGTTTTTTATATTCACCATAAAATTGTGGATAGTTCTTGCTTGGCAACCATTGAGTATATAATTCTTTTTCTACGTCTTGGTCAATGTTAAATAAGTAAATTTCTTTCGCATTTTTAACATTAGTTAATCCTTCAGACACAACAGCTTCAACATTAATATGTGGGTTTAATGAGTTGGCAGGATCTTGGAAAATCATTTGAACTTTATTAACCATAAAGTTTTCAATTTCTTTATATTCTTTTAGTCTTTTCCCAAATTTAAATCCTCTAGTCATCTTTTTAGGAACAACTTTATCAAAAATTTTGATTTCACCAAAACTATGTGGGGTTAAACCAATAATTGCTCTTCCAATTGTACTTTTTCCAGATCCAGATTCACCAACAAGCCCTAAAACTTCTCCACGGTAAATGTTCATATTCATATCAGTAACAGCACGGAACTCTTTTGATCCTGAGCCATAAGTAATATCAACGTTTCTTAAAGTAGCAAGTAAGGTTTTACCTTCTGGTACTTCAAGCATTCCTTCTACACCTGGTGTGTTGAAGCGAATGTATTTTTGTTTAAAGAAAAGGAATTTTCTTTTAGTTTCGTAATAAGGTTTTTGTGACATATTATTTAGACTTTGCTAAAAACTCCTTTCATAATTTTTGAATGTGTTTTGGTGGTTGATATTCTGGAGCACGTTCATCAAGTAATGCTGATTTAACTCTATGAGTTTCTGATAAGTAATAAAATTTAGGTTCCTCTTGGAAATCTATTCCTAAGGCATAGTCATTTCTAACCGCAAAGGCATCTCCAACAATATTATTTAAGTTTGATGGAACTGAACCTCTAATTGTTGCTAAACGATCACCTCTATTAACATCAGGCATACTTAGGATTAGTCCTCATGTATAAGGGTGTTGAGGGTATTGCAAGATTTCTTTTGCAGTTCCTTCTTCAATAATTTGTCCAGCATACATAATTGAAATAAAATCACTAATTGAGGCAACTACTCCAAGGTCGTGAGTAATAAAGACAATTGAAAGATTTAATTTCTTTTGTAAGTCTTGAATGACATCAAGTACTAAAGCTTGCACAGTAGGGTCAAGGGCAGTAGTAGGTTCATCCATAACTAAGATTTTAGGTTCAAGAGCCACGATAGCTGCAATAACTACCCGTTGGATCATTCCCCCTGACATTTCGTGAGGATAAAGCTTCATAACCCCTTCAGGGTCTGAAATTTTAGTTAATTTTAAGAATTCTACAGCTCTGTTGTAGGCTTCTTTTTTATTTTTGACAACTTTATTAATTAGCATACCTTCCATGATTTGTTTTCCAACTTTCATAGTAGGATTTAAAGTTGACATTGGGTTTTGGAAGACAGCTGAAACAACTCTTCCACGGTAGTGAGATTTTTCTCAATCTTTAAATGTAAATTTCTCTACATTATTATTATATAGTTTTACTTCACCACTATCAATGACAGCATTATCACCTGTTAATCCATAAAGTAAAGAAGTAATAACTGATTTTCCAGATCCTGATTCACCAATAATGGCATGTACCTTTCCTTCGTAAATTTGAAGTGAAGGACCTCTTAAAACTTTATTTTTTTCACCAGGTCTAGATGGGTTAGTAAATGATAACTGAACATCATTGATTTCAGCAGCTATTTTTACTCTTTCCCCATTAGGTAAGACTTTATATTGCACATTCTTTTCGAATTCTTCTCAATCAAATAAGTTATTTTTTGATGAGAAGAATGAGAACTTATTAGCTAGATAAACAGTAAACTTACGTCATAATTTATGTCCAAGTGTGTGTCCTGCAGCTATATCACGTGCACGTTGAATTTCACGTTGACGTTTAGCGATATTTTTTTGATCTTGTGATAAGTGTTCTGATTTCATAATTTCCTATCTTTGTCTTCTTAATGAGTCTTGCACAGAAGCACCAATAAGTTGGACACTAGTTGTAATTAAAATTAGGAAGGTTGCAGGTACAAAGACATATCTTACATAGTCTGGGAATAATTTTTGTCCATCTGAAATTAAATTACCAAGGGTAGGCACATCTTCAATTGCAAGTCCAATGAAAGCAAGAGAAGTTTCAGATAGCACAACTCCAGGAATAGTGAAGACTAATTGAGTAATTAATATCGGTAAGATTACTGGAATGTAGTTTTTAAGAATTTTTCAAGTAGGAGTTCCTAAAATTTTAGAAGCCGATACTCATTCAAAGTATTTAGCACGTTTTACTTGGGCTCTAATTTGGTTGGCCATTCCTGTTCATGAAGTTAATGACAGTGAAAAGACAATAACTCAGAAACTAGGTGAAATAATAATCGTCATTAAGATTAAGATAATAATTGTAGGCACAATTGAAATAACCTTAATAATAAATGTCATTATTTTGTCAAACATTTCAAATTGACCCATCATAATTCCAATTGTTAGTCCAATTACAACTTCAATTGCAGTTACCACAAAGGCAAGTGCAATTGAATAACGCAATCCTCATCATAATCTAGCTCAGTAATCTCTCCCAACATCATCAGTTCCAAAGAAGTGATAAATGTTGTTTGAATCATATGAGTTAAATGTAAGTGATTTAGCTGAAATATTTGTCGTTGTTGGATCTTGAGTAGTAAATGGAATAATGATTGCTAGTAAAACTAATGTTACTAATGTAACTAGTCCAAAAACTCCAGCAAATGAACGTGAGAATCTATTAATAAATTCTTTAAATGCTTTGGTTTCTGACCCCATGTGCATGTCAGATTGGTAATCCATAATTTTACCAACCAATTTTCAACTTTGGTAGTTAAATGGTTGAGTAATTGGATTAGGTGCTGATAAGTCTTGCATGTTAGCTTCATTTTGTTTTCCAAGTGAAGCACGAGCTTTTATATTATTAGCTCATTTTTCGAAGAAAGCTTTAGCTTTAGAAGGCTTTTTTGACTGTTGATTTTGTTCGTTTTCTTGGTTCATTCTAAGCTCCTCTTCTTCTGATTCTTGGATCAATTGCTTCATATAAAATATCACGGAAAGCATATGAAAGCACTGTTAATAAAGCAAACATAACGATTAAGAATAAGATAACATTATAGTCTTTAGTTTGAATTGCTTGAAGCAATGTGTCCCCAGACCCTGGAATTAGGAAGATTTGTTCAATAAAGATACTTCCGATAAATGATCCAAAGATAACTGCTGGGAAGAATGTTGCAATAGGGAATAAAGCAGGTTTAAGAGCGTGCATTCAAACAAATCTATTTTTTGAAACACCTTTTAAGTAAGCAAACTTAGCATGCACAGAATTTAATTCTCTATTTAATTCTGTACGGATGTATTTAATATAAACAATGATACTTCCAAGTGAAAGGGCAAGCCCGGGTAGAATGAAAGTAACAAAGTTAGTGTGGTCAAATACATAAGGAATTCCAATTGCACGTCCTAAAAAGACTAGCACTAAGGCAAAAATGATTGAAGGCACTGATGAGAAAATACTTACAATGATTGTTGAAATATTATCAACTCATCCACCAGGGTTCTTACCAATTCAAATTCCAAGTGGAATTCCAATTCCAACTGTAAGGACAACTGAGAAAATTCCAACTAAGAATGATTTATAAAATCTATCTCAAATAAAGGAGTTAATTTCTTGTCCTGGGAATAATGAAAGTGAAATTCCAAAGTTTCCTGTAAATAAGCCCTTTAAGTAATTAAAGTATCTTTGGATTAAAGGTAAGTTTAAACCATATTTTTCTTCCACAGCTTTTCTAGAAGCTTCATCTAACCCTTGAGTTAAAGGATTTTCTCCTGGAACTGAGTTAATTAAGAAGAAAGTGATTGAAATAACAATAAGCCCGATAATAAAGAATTCAAGGATAATTTTAAATACTCTTCAAAAGGTTCTTAAAAATGGAGAATCTATAGCAAGTATTTTTTGCATTAAAGTTAGCTCGTTACTTCTTTTGTTTTTGAAAGTAACTTTAGCATCATTTAATAAATAAGCTTCGTTATGATATGTAACTTTCTTCATTATTATCCTTCCCTTGTTGTTGGTAGACCATTTCTTGGAGGTCTAGTCATGTCGTAGGCATATTGTAGTGAGAATCTAAATAGTGAATCAACTCCACCAACTTTAGTAACTTCTCAGTTAGTATCAACTTCCATTAGAGGTACTACAATTGCAGCATCTCTAATAACTTTTTCCAGTGATCCGATAAATTGATATACAACACTTTGTTCTCAGTTTTGGCTTAATTCTTCATCAGAAAAGTTTCCTGTAAAGAATGAAGATAATCTAGAAGTGTAATCAAAGGTTGATTCATCAAATTTAGGTAAAGCTAGCTCGATAAATTTATCTCAGAATTTAGGAGCAATTCTTTTTTCTTGATTTGTATCACCTGTATCAAAAATGTTATCTTGGTTAAATTCAAGTCTTTCTTGAGTTGCGTTAGTTAGATTTGAAATATCTTGCACACTCATAAAGGTTGGCAAGAAGAGAATGAAAGCTGAATGTAATCTAGCTTGTCTGATATTTGCTTTATGTAAGCGCGCTTGTTCATTATCTTCTTTGTTATCAGCTAATAATAAGTATTCAAGTAAGTTCTTGATGTATTGTTTTGAGTATCTATTGGTAATGACTGCATTTTTATTGGCCACTGCTTGAGTAATTTGCCCTAAATAAGCATCTGTAAAGGCCAAAATTTTGCTTGTTTCAGTGCTATTAAGTGTTTCATTAAAGGCATTAGCCACATTAGCATTAGCATTAATTACTTGTTTAATATTATCTAAATCACTTTGTAGTAGGCTTAAACGTGAAACATTAGGTTCTTGTTTACGTAGTTGCTCTAAAATTAAGTCAGCTAGATAGTCAGCATAAGTAAATGATCCAACTGGGTTTTCTTTAAAGGCGATTGTTTTTTTGTTGATTGTATCAACTTCATCCTTTTTAAAGAATGCCATTACATAATCTTGAGCACCATTTCCACCAATTCTATCGTAGTTTTGGTAAATAATGTCGTATTCACCTTTTTCAATAAAGCTGGCAAAGATGTTTTCAGGCAAGCTTTTTAGTTCAATGTTAATAAAGCCACCAAATGCTTTGTTCATAGCTTCTTTTAGGTATGAACCAGCTTTCTTTTGTTCTTCTTGCCCATTGTTTAAGAAACGTAAAGTAATTTGTTTTACTTCTGGGTGTGCTTGTTTAAAGCGTTGGATGTAGAATTCAGCTGTAGGAATATCGTAAGCTAAATCTCTACGTTTAGTCTTTTCAAAGTTAAATCCTTTAGCCATGTGGACTACATATTCATAGTTTTGTAATGGGAACTCTTTATCATTCTTTGCTTTAGCTTTCATGCCTTCAAAGAACATTTCAAGATTTTTACCATCAAATGTTTTGTATTGTCCATAAGCTGTTCAAGTATTAACTGGGAATGAGAAGTCTCAACCAACAAATTTTAAGGCATCATCACGGTTAATTGCATAGTAAATAGCATTTCTGATATCTTGATCTTGTAGATAGCTATCACCATTTGTTTCTTGATCTAAGTTAAATCCGAAAGCAATTGTTCCATAACCTTGGTTTTTGTTTAGGTACTTCTTAATATTTTCATCTGCTCAGTAAGCTGTCATCTTAGAAGCTGGGATATAAGTTTGAGAAATATAACCATCTTCGAAGAATAAAGCATTAGTATTCTTATTTGTTGAGAATAAGATTTTAATCTTATTTGACATTGTGTTTTCAGAATCATAATATTCTTTATTTTTAACTAAATTAATGTAACCATTAGGTCCAAGTAAAATTCCGTTTGCACCCTTTGGAATAACAAAAGGTCCAGTTGTTAAGAATTTGTCAGGTTCTGATCCATATTTATCAATTCCACCAGCTTGGGTTTCAATGTACTTACGGTTAATTGGATATAGGTTATAAAGAATTGTAAAGAGTAAGTATGATAAATCTGGAGTATGGTTTTCATCAAATATTAAGTTAAATGAGTTTTCATCTTTTGATAAAGATTTAATATTACCTTCTAAATTAGTTGAGTCTAATGAGAAAGTTTGATATGGGTTAACATAAGGGTTTTTAACTATAGTAATAGTCTTTTCCTTTTTATCGCTTTCTTTATCCTTAAATTTGAATTCTTGAATTTCTTTATCTAGACTAAATTCTGGATTGTATTTTAAGTTACGTGCAATAAAACTATTGTCAAAATCTAGGAAGAGTTGACCTGTATAGAATCCAAATTCTAAAGCAGCTTGTTTAATTGCAGCAACCTCTTTTGTATCAATTGCTTTACCATTTTTGTCAAAAGTTTGACTTTGGTAAACTAATGCTTTAGGGTCTTGCACATAGGTATTTAACACTTTGTTAAATACATAAGGACGACGTCCAAATGGGTTTTTATAAGTCTTATTAAATTTAGCTAAGTAATCTTTTTGAGCGTCAATAAATTTATCAGCAGCACGGAAACCATATTTTTTAATAGTGTCTAACTTTTGAGATCCAGTATTGAGATCCAAAATGTATTCAAAATAGTCTCTAATGTCTTGTGCTGAAACATAGTCTCCATTTGACCATCTATTTTTCTTAGCATTAACAAAACCTGTAATAGCCATATAGTTGTTAGTGTTTCTTGGGTTTTTGAAAGCAAAAATGGTTGATTTATTTTTTAGCTCTGCACCATTAGCTGAATCGTCAGCTAAACCACCAACTGTATTAAATTGGTCAATTGAGTAGTAAGCACTAGTAATTCCTTTAGTCCCGTTATCTTGGGCTAAAATGCTAGCATTATCTTGAATGTATTTTTCAAAGTTAGCTGAAGTCTTGTCTTTTGGATTGTCCATAACAACAAAGTTATAGCTTCTTTTTGAAGGTAGCACTCTTTTTAAACTTGTTGAAGGTCCCGTTTTAAGGAAACTATCTACAAGTGAAGGCAAGATTTTATCCATTGACTTATATTTAATATAGTTTAGGTTGTTAATTGGCTCAGTTGCTAGTCCTAAATCATAATCAACTTTGATTGATTGTGTTTTATTTTGACCACAAGCAACACTTGTAGCTATCAGTCCTAAAGGAGCTGATGCCAACAGCAGATATTTAGATATTTTTTTAATGTTTTTAGTCATCACTCTCCTTTCTAATGTGTAATGTTAAATTGGTAATCAATACTAATAATTGATTTACCTGTTTTTTCCTCAACTTCTACACCATTTTTGATTACTGTTTTAACTTCAGGAATAATCTTAATTGGTGATTGTTGTGAAGCTTTGGCATTTTCAGAGATAGCATCAACATTTCCTAAATTTACATCTTGAATTGCTTTCTTATCTTTGTCAGCAAATTCAATGTAGTATCTGTGTTTTGGTTTTAATAAAGCGTCTCTATATTTAGCCATTAATGCATAGTCTGTTAATCAAGAAGTGTAGCCATAATCTTCAATTGTTTTCTTAGTACTTACATCTCCTTGTTTTTCAAGTCAGAATATGTTATTTGTCTTATGTGTATTGATTTTTAAGAATTCTGTTTCTTTAGTATCAATATCAGTAAATTTAATGTATTTAGCTTTTGCAGCTAAATCATTTGTTATGTATCCATACATAGCTAAAGCATCAAGTTCTTTGTTTCTAAAGATACCTGAAATACTTCTTTTTGAAACACCATAGTTTAATAATTGTGAAATGAAGAAAGCTTCAGGACGTCTTGTAATTTTATTTCCATTAAAGTCCTTTAGTCTAATGTTTTCATCTACAATTGGGTTTCGATCTGCATCATAAAGTTCCATACCAATAGTTTCTTTTTCAAATCTATCTTTAAAGAACCCATTGCTATTTGAAATAAATTTTCCAAAGTAGTTAGATGATAGGAATGAATTTGCAGTTAGGAAGTCTTTATCACTAATTTCCTTGAAAATAGGTGTTTTAATAGCAATATTGTGTTTAATCTTATTTTCAGTTGCTGCAAAGTATGCATTTTGCTTTGTTAGTAAGTAGTTAGCATAAATTTTGTATGTATCATCACCAGGTTTGGTTTTGTTGAATTTTTCAAGTGCAACTTCGTATTCAGCTTTTAATTTAGCAATTTCTTTATTTGCCACAATTTGATCTTGAATAGTTGCTTGAATATACTTATTTCATCTAGAAGATTCTAATGTAGCTTTTAGTCCTTTAGCAATGCCTTGAATATCATTACGTTTATCATTTAAGTAATTTAATTTAGTTCCATCCACAATGTAATCAAGACCAGTAATAGCTTCATTTAGCCCTGAAAGGTAATCAGGTGTATTACCAAAGTCATGAGTATCAGGTGAATAAACTGTTTGCACATAGTCTCTTGTTAAAGTTTCAGCAATACTGTAAATATAGTCAGTAAACTTATCATTTAATAAAGGTTCAACTCTTGTGTCATTGTAGTTAATTACATCACTTGAAGGTTCTCCTGAAGTAAATCCACCTCAAAAGACGTTAAATAAGTTAACATCTTTAGTGTCTAAGAAACCATGGTCTTTTCACATTAAGTTATTTCCAACTAATGCTAAAAAGTCTGATAAGCTGAAGTATTTAGCTTGTGCTTCTAATTTATTATCTTTTAATAACTCTTGTAAGAAGGCTTGCAATTTAGCAGCATCAAAAACTAAGTTAGTATTATCTGTTGCTTTTGAAGTATCTTCCATGTAGAACTTATTAAAGACTGGATCAATAATGGTGATTCCATATAATTTTGAAAAGACTGCACGGTGAGAAACTAAATCAGTTGCTGGAGAAAAGTCCACTACTGAAAGAACTAAATTAGAATGTCTAAATCTATACATTGCATAGTTAGCTAAAGCTTGTTTTTTATCTCCACTAGCTTGTTTAATAGCTTGAAGTAAGCTTTCTGCTTCTTTATTATTATCGTTAGCTGCTAAAAGTTCAATTTGGTTTAAGTCAAATTTAGATTCAACATAAGCAATATCTCAATTGTAGCTTTCGCTAGCTAAATCATAGCTTGCTTTAGCATAATCAATTGAAGCAAAGTTTAATAATTCATGGAATGAATCTGCCTTAAAGCTTGCTACTGCTTCAGAGTTTCCTGGAAGAGAAACGCTAGCATAGTTTTTAGCATTTGGACCTTTGTTAATTGCTTTAAGTAAAGCACGATCATTTGCATTAATTCCACTTGAAAATGGATTAATTACCATAGCACGAACTTGTTCACCAAATTTATTTAATGGGTTAGCTGCTAAATCTCTAACTGCTGAAGTTGACATTAAAACATCATTACGATCTACATAACCAAATAATGTGTCATTTTGACCATTAGGTGTGTTACTTCTAGCTGTTCATCCACTTCCTTCAAGGAAGCTAAAGATAAAGTGACTACTTCATCTAGCTTGGGTATCATTTGTACCATAGTCTTTTGCTAAAGAAGAAATTCTGCTAGCAAAAGCATTACGGTAGTTAGCTATATCTCCAAGGAAGTAATTTCCGCTCATGTAAGGGAAAACAAATTTATCAATACTTAAAGCAGTGTCATTTTCATCTTTTCTAAAGGCAAGCACTGGTTCAAGTCCACTATTTCTATAAATTGTAATCTTGAATTGATCACCATTTAGTCCTGTAGCCATGTCAACAATGTATCTATTAATATCATTAATTTCGTTTCTAAGTCCAGCTCTTAGTGCTAAGTAAGTATTTGCACTACGAACTTTATTTGCTCCAGTTGCTACAGCATTAGCATTTGAAGAAGGCTCAATTTCAACTTTATTGTCACGACCTTTTAAACTTTCAAGGATAGGAGCAATATTATTATCTTGGTTAAATAATGAAGTAGTAAAGAAGTCAAACTTACCACCAATTCTAGTTCCACTAGTATCTCAACCTGAATCAAACATGTCTTTATTAATTGTGGCACGGATTGAATCTTCAATTACTTTAGCTTGTGCATGTAAGTAACTTAAGCTTTCTTCATCAAGTGGTACATTTAAAGGCACATTAATTACAGGAGAATTATCCTTCTTAAACATGTTAATTTTACGGATGATGTTTGGTTTCTTTTCATCAGCTTCATAAATTTTAATAGTGAAGTTATTGTCATCACTAAATGTAACAATGTTGCTTAATGGGTTTCCATATCCATCTTTCATTTGTGAAATAACTTCACGTGCTGTAATTGGGACTAATTTGTAATTGTAATTTCCACTAGCTTTTTGTAGTTTTTCAAAAGCTTTGGCAATTCCTGAGATTCTAGGGTTTAAGGTTCCTGAATCAGCATCAAATGAGTTAGCGATAAATAAGTCACCTAAAGCCACGTGTCTTTCTTTAGCTGCTTTTACCATTCCAGCAAAGTCTTGTAGGAAACGACGTTTTTCATTTTTAAGCACATTGAAAATATCATCATTTGATTTTTCAGTTCCTCAAATATCAGCTAGTGCTTCAGTTTCAAATTTAGTTACCTTGCCATTTTCATCAAGAATTCCAAATCTAAAGCGAATAAATTTACCATATTCAGTAGGTTGATTATTAGCATTAACTCTAATTACATCAATGTTAGTTCTAGCTTCAAGGTAGTTAACTAAAGCTTCATATGAGTAATATGATGATTCATTAGCTCCACCACGAGTTGAAAGACCACCAACAATAATTGGGTTCTTATCATTAATTCAAGCTTGACCTTGATCTAGTGTATAGTGGTGTCCATATTCGTGAGTTGCAACATATTTTAAGAAGTCAGTTGGTACACCTTTAAATCCAGGAACTAAAGCACCTAAAACTAGAGGAAGTCCAATTCTATCTCCAGGAGTTAATCCACGGTATGGTCCATCTTGTAATTGGTATTGATATACACCATCTTGGTTAATAGTTCTTACAATGTGAGGTCCATTTAACTTTCTAAGTAAGTGTGGATATTTAGCTGTTACTTTTTGAATTAATCCTGTGTAAGCTTCATTATAAACTTGATATTTTCTAGCTTCCAATCCAACAATAGCTTTTCCATTTTGGTCAACTAAAGTTTTATCTTCAGGTGTATAGAACAATGTCACAGGGTTAATAGTTCCTAAGTATCCTAAAGCATCCTTAAATTGTTCGAACCCTTCAGGTTGATAGTTGTTGGCTTCACTAGCTGCAAATGAAAGGTATAATTCTTTCTTCTTATTTGCTTCATCTTGTAAAGTTACATTTAAAGTATGCATTTGTACTTCAGCATTATGTTCAATTTCCATTTTGGCAATTGAATATTTCTTAACTAATGCTTTTTGTTTTACGTAGCTAGCTTTTGCTAGTTCAGGCACAGAGTTTATAGCTTCTAAGAATGAAGCGAAATATTGCATAGGTTGACCATTACGTGGTTTATAAACAAAGATTGAATCATGCCCATTAGCATATGAGTCAATGTCATAAAAGTCTAGGAAGTTTCTAATTTTTCCATTAGCTACTTGTTTAAATAGTTTGTAGCTTTCATATGATCTACCTTGGATAGTTGCAAAGTTTAATGAAGTGCTATAAACGTTCTTGATTTTTTCTCTTTCAAGATTTTTTTCAGCACGTTGGCTAGGAGTATCACTAGCTAGATCTTTGATTTTAGCTAGTTGTGCTTCAACTTCTGTTTGATTTACTTCTGGAACATCTAAGTATTTAAAAGTAAGATTTAAATCTAAGTCCTTTTCGATTTCTTTTGGTTTATCTTCGCTTTTGTTATCTACTGCAGTTGTAGCTGAAATAATTTCAACTGGACGTAACATTTCAAAAGTAGCTTGTCCTAGTTCATCTGGATATTTAGCTTTAAGCTCATCAAATTGAGCTGGTGTTACATCAAAAGGTAAATAAAGAGTTTGATTACGGATAATTTGACCTTTAGCATTAATGCTTTGATCAAGTAACACTTTAAAATTTTCTCCATTTAGTTTGGTTGTAATTAAAATTTCCTTAAATGAACTATAACTTGGTAAAACGCTAGCATTTTTAATTGCTGAAGCATATGGAATATTTTTTAAATAGTCATCAAGTACTGCTTTTGAAACTTCACTTTTGAATGTTGAATAAGTTAAAGCATCAGGTGCATTCCCTCTTCCACCATTTTGTGAGTAAAGAGGTAATGACCCAAAGAAGGCATCTGGGAAGAATTTAATTTCACTAACTTCTTTATGTAATGTTGAGTGAGATCCTAAAGTAATTGCATTCCCATTTTGTTCAACCCCAGGTACGATTCTAAATGAATTAAGAGTTAAAAGGTCAGGTCCTCAAGCAACATTTTTAATAAACCAGTTTGAAAATTCAATAAATTGTTCAGGATGCACAGCTAAAACATACTCATTGTAGAAACTAAATGAGCCATATTTTACTTCTAGAACAAATGCTTCATTGAACTTTTCAAAGTATGCGTTAAAGAAATCAGTAAAGTTGTATTTCTTAGATGGGTCTTGAATAAATCAGTATTCAGAAGCATCTGGAGAAATTACAGCAACTTTATTTTTCTTTTGAGGGTCTAAAATTGCTAATTCCGGTTTTAGATTTCCTTCTTCGTCATAAATCTTTGCATAGTCATTGTTAAATAGCATCTTATTTGCAGGTGATAAAGGTCCTAATTTTTCATCAGAATTTTCTGCATAGGCAATCATTGAGCCAATTGCGATACCAGCACCAACTGATAAAGTTGCTAATGATAATAAAACTTTTGTTTTTAATGATCAATTTTTAATCATGTTCACATCCTTTTCTTCAATTTATTTTGGTTTATCTTATATTAATATAATTAATATAAGTATTTTACCATAATTTACAAAATAGGGGGTAAGTTAATTTCTAGTTCACTTTGGGCAAAATTTAATTTATATAGTGGAGGACAAAATGAACAAATGAAGTAAAAGATTTTTAATTACAGGTGGTGTTACTTTTGGAGCATCTATAATCGTATTAGCCAGTGTGCTAGGCGTATATGGTCAAAAGAAGGCTAAAGTTACTCAACCTGATAATTTACATTTAGATAAGGAAAGAAATGAGCCAATAACCCCAAGTGTTGATGAACTTGATGATATAACTTTTAAACCAAATAAAATTCACATCCCACAAAATCCTAAAAAAGCCTTTGAAAATCGAGAATTACTCTATGTTGATTTAGAGTCAAGCACGCCAGAAAAAATTACATGGGTAAGGGATGCTAAAAAGACTTATGAAAATATCAGCACTAGTTTTTCAACCCTTAGTGAAACATCTGATAAGAACTTTAAAGCAATGGAATCTCGCTTATTAGCAATTCAAAATATTAGTCAAAATCGTAATGTATATTCAAAATTAGTATCAGATATCTCTTGATGAAATCGCAATTACAATTCATTAATAACTCAAGGCACAAATAACATTATTTGGGATAAAAAATACCTACAAGATAGGCTTATTAATACTGATCTAAATAGTAAAAATAGGCTGAAAGATGATTTAGCTCGCTATATCATTAGTTTGCATCAATATCTCAGCATTTTTCTAAAAATGCTACAAACTGGAGATCTTTCTAATGTGCCAAAGATTAATATAGACAATAAAACTATTGATCTAAATAAATCGCTTTCGGGTGTTTTAACCTACCAGACAGCAGCAAAAGAATTTTTAAGCTATCTACAATCCATTGTAATTACAAGTAACAACATTGAAGATGTAATTTGAGAAGTGGATGATCGGATGCTAAAATTAGATAACTTATTGGCTGATTTATTAGCAACTTTATCAGTTAATGCTCACTATTTATCAGTTATTGAAAATCGAGAATTAGCAGCATGATTTAATTTAGCTTATGATAATGCTTTCTTATCAATGTCAAATACACTTGGAACCAAAAACTCTATCTGAGAGCAAAATCTGATTCAAAATCTACAATATGATATTAGTCTATATAACAAGAACTTGACAAATGAAAAGTTTAATTTAGAAGCTTACTTACATTTTTTAAACATTAAATATAAGAAATTAGGTGAAAGCTATATTTCTCTTATGCCTGAAAAGGGTCTTGGAAAAGAAGTTAGTGCAGTTATTGAAGAATTTAAACAAAATCAAGACAAAATTGATCAAATTGAGCAAAAATATATAAAAAATAAAGTTATTGATCAAATTATTAATTTAAGATATTTAGCCTCTGCTCTAGGGCAAAAAGGTTTAGATACTATTGAACAAAGTAAAAATAAATACTATAACTTTGCAGGTAACAAATTAAAAGAAGCATATCAATTTGCAAAGGAAAATAACGATAAATATTATGAAAATATTACTGAATCTATGCCTATTCAATATACACTTATGTTACTAAAAGCAAGGCTTAAAACTATAGACACTTATCTTGAAGGATTAAAGGAATTACAAACAAATGCATCACATTTATCTAGTGAAGTGCCAAGTATTTCACTTAATGTAAAAGCAAAGATTGAACAATATAAGGGCTATAGCGATCGCCTCAAGACAATGATTGAGGAAAATGAAACTATTTTGAAAAATGTTCCAAATGATGATTTATGCAATAAAATAAAAAATAACGATGAGGAAATAGAAACATTAATGGTGGATAGTGAATACGGAATTGATTTTCCAGCTGAAGGTTCTTATGCATTGTTGTCAAATAACATCAACAACTTATTAGATAATATAGCCATGGTTAATATGCATATAACTCATGAATTAACTAAAGATTGAAAATTGAGTTGTTCTGTATCAGATATTGATATCGACTATATCTTTAAATCCTATGAATCAGGCTTAAAAGCTTCTCAACATGAGTATGTTGAATTTCTTAAAAGAACATTTAATAGCATCAATTCAAATAAAGATGAGTTAAATAATCAAGTTGAAGCACATAGTGCTGCTAGCAAGGAATTTTTGACTAAATCATATGAAGTTCAACGTCAAAAAACCTATGCACAGCTAGCTCCTCTTGAAAATGAGTTAAGACAAGCGCTTGACAAAATGCCTAAAGAAATTAATAAAAAGAAAATTGACCCGCAAACTGCTGATTATTTAATTAAAGGATATAAAATTATTCTTGATTCTGCTATTGCCTTTCGAGATGAAAAATACATCTATAATTATGGAGAATTAGACGCAAACAAAATACTAGCAAGCGAGTTAAATCTTTATATGAAAAGAGCTGACTTGAATAAAAAGTTAGCTTCTGATCTGATGTATTCATTAATTAAAAATGTTTAAGTGCAAAAATATCCCAGCACTACGCTAGGATATTTTCTTATTCATATTGAGGTTGTGAGCTTTTAATGAAGTCTAATAAATCTTTAACTGAATTGAAATCAGCTAATGCAATTAAAATTTTGGCAGGGTTCTTGCTAATGTCTTCTGAATCAAAATTATAATTTGCAAATGGGTTTAATTCATTAATGTATACAATTCCATCTAATTTTGGATTTCTTAATTGTGTATAGTATGCTTCACGAGCAACTTTTAAAGCTTGTTTTAATGGTTCTAGGTTTTGAGCTTTACTATCTAACGCTTTAAAGTACTCAATGTTTGCATTGTAGTAAGCTTTTTCTAACTCATTTAGTCGTTTGGCTTCTTCAACTGGATCAAAATCATATTCTGAATCTGGTGCAGTATCTGCTTTAGCACCTGTAATATTTCTATATAGTTCGTTACTTTGTTGAAGTTTCTTAAGTTGTCCAGTTGTTAAATCATAAGCAGCAGCATCTAGATCTTTATATAGGTCAGTTACTGAATTATTAGTAAAGAAATCTGAATTTGCAATTGCACCTTGTCTCATTAAAATGTAAACTTCATTTAAAGGTATAAGAAGTGAGTTTTGTTTGTATTCTTTAGCTTTTTTCTTTTGCACACGAATTTGAGTTTCAGCATTTTCTTTATCATCTAAAGTATTTCTAATAGGAGTAGAAGTAATATTTAAGTTTTCAGCATCTTCGTATTCTTTTTCATCCTCATCATTAACATAGAAACTAAGTCCAAGTTTATATGCAAGTTCTTTATATGTGGCATATTTTGCACTTATTTCTGCTTCAGGAGTAGCGTCAAGTTCAACTAATTTTTCTTTTAAATCATCCACTGAAACAAGTAAATCATCTATTTTCTTATCCATTTCACTATCACCAGCAGCAAAGTAGTATTTAGTTTCACCAAATCCCTCTACTGTAGCTTTAGAAGCTGCTAATTCTTGCTTAAATTTATCAATAATTGCAACATTTGCTTTAGCTTGTTCCTTAATTGCACCAGCTTCAGTAGCATCAAATTTCATTGCTTTAAATTTGTTAACAATTTCTACATAGGCATCAATAATTTTTTGTGCATTATTAAGTTGTTCTTGGAATTGTTCAACTTTAGCATTAGCCTTTTTGCTTTGAGCTTCTAATTTAAGGAATTTGCTCATTGTTTCATCATCTACAGTTATATTTAAGTTCTTAAAGTAATTTAGCATTCTTTCAAATGTGTTAGCTTGGCTTTCAATCTTTTTGAATTTCAATAGCTTATCAAATGCAGATGAAATGTCGCTTTCAAAGGCTGCATTTGCACTAGTTCTTAAGCTTGATAGATGGCTTGCAATAGCTTTATACAACTGAGCAGCTACTGTTTTTTCCTTTCCATCTTCTTCTAAGTCATAGTACATTCTATTGTATCTAGAGATGGCTTGATTTGCTTTGATACGTGATTGGCTAATTTGATCTTGAAGTTTCTTTAGCTCAGCTTCTGTATCAATTTTATATGAAGCAAGTTTGTATTTAAATTGATTTAAGTAAGTAATAATTGATTGTTTACTAAAGAAGTCTTGAATTAAGTTAAATCTTCTTAAGTCAACTAAATCCTTACTAAAAGCAGTATAGTAGTTTGCATACATTACTGATTTTAAAGCAAATTGGTTTTCTTTATAAAACTTACTGTATAATGGTGCAATTTTATCTGCAATAGCTTCAAATTCTTTCAAGGCTTCGTTATCTGTAATGTTATTTAAAAGTGGAAAGACAGAAATTCTGTAGTTAACATCATATTTAGCTTGGAATTCATCTGCAGTTGAAGGGTTCTTAATTTTCTTTTCGAAAGCTTCAACTTCTAGCAGCATATATTTAGCAATTTGATCTTTTAATGTTGTTCCTTCACCTTTAGCTTGTTTATAAGTTTCAAGAATGCTATCAACCACCTTAATATTGTCATTTAATTTAGCAATTTTAGCTTCTTTAGCTTTAATTTCTTTTTCTTCAGTTGGATTTAATTTTTCTACTTTAGCTAAAGCATCCTTTTGAGATTGAAGTAATTTAGCTAAATCAGCAATTCTTCAGTCAAACAATTGATCCATAAAGGCTTGCTTTGGAAATGGTGATTGTACTTGAAGTGCATCTCCTAAAACAATTCTTTGTGCATTACTAAAGGCCATAGCATCTTTAAGTGCATTATATACCCGAATTGAGTTAGCATATGATAACTCAATAGAGTCAGCATCTTTAATAGTTTGTGTAATTTGGCTTCTTTGTAGTTCAAACATACGTTTGTTTTCTTCTACATTATATAGCTCAGGTTTTAAATTCTTAACACTATCAATCATAAATAGATTTAAACGACTAATCATTTTGATAGCATCAATAGCTGATGTACCTCTGGCTAGAAGTTTTTTACTTAACGTTTCAACTTTATCTTTAGCAGCATCCAGTAGAGCTTTTTGAGTATTTAATTCTTGAGTTAATTCTTGAATTTTTTCAGATGAAACTAGTTTTAATTCTCCACCTTCTGCATTATTAAAAATAGCATCTACATCAACCCCTAAATTCTTGAGTTCTTTAGTAAGTTTATCTACTTTACCTTGTAAAGTAACTACATCACTTTGCGCTTGATCTAATTCATCTTGTACATGTCCAATGACAGTGGTACTTAATGATGAAATTTTATCGTTTAACTCTTTAACAAAGTCACGTAAGGTTTTAACATCAAGCTCTGAAATGTTGCTTTCATCTTTCTTACTTAATTGTGCTTGTAAAACATCTTTTCTTTGTTTTAGTGATTTGTATTCTGATGGAGATAAGACATTAATTGTGTTTAATTTTCCATCCAGTGTAGCTAATGTAGCTTCTTTTTCAACATTTAATTCTTTTCTTCTTTGGGCACTTTCACCATTGTTGCAAGCTAATGCAGTGAATGGCACTAGTGTTAAACTACCAGCACTAAGGGCCAGTAAAATTGATTTAATCTTTGTCATGATTCTTCCTTATGTTTTATCTTAATATCTTCTTTATATTATATAAAAAGTAAAAAACGCATATACTGAAAAAGTTCAGTAATATGCGTTTACACATAAAATTGTAGTTTTATTATTTAACTACCATACCAGCAACTTCTTCAGCAAAGTTTGATTGAACTTTTTCAATCCCTTCACCTACTTCATATCTAACAGCACTTACTAATTCACAGTTGTGGTTTTGTAAGTATTTTGCTACAGATAATGAGTCTTCCATAACGAAAGCTTGTTTTTCTAAAACAAATTCTGATAATTGTTTGTTTAATCATCCTTCTGTTATAGAAATTTGAATTTTTTCAGGTTTATTTTCGAAACCAGCTGGTTTAACGAATCCTTCTTTGATTGATTCAAGTCTGTCAGCTGGAATTTCGTTTACAAGAATAAATTCAGGATTCATAGCTGATACATGCATTGCAACATTTCTTGCTGCTTCTGTGTTGTTTCCTTTAACAGTAACAACTGCAGCAACTTGTTGGTTTGCGTGAACGTATATTCCTAAAACTTGGTCTTCTTGAGCTTCTACTCTTGTGAAACGACGTAGAGAAATTTTTTCTCCAATAACTGCTGTAGCGTTAACTAAAGCTTGTTCAACTGTTTCACCATTTGCTAATTTAACATCTAACCCTTCTTGTAATGTGTTAGCTTTTGAGTTAAATAAAGCTGTAGAAACTTCACTTAATAATTGCATAAATTTGTCGTTTTTAGCAACGAAATCTGTTTCTGAGTTAATTTCAACTAAGATAGCATGCTTGTCATCTCCAAGAGCTGTTACAGCACCTTCAGCAGTAATACGTCCTGCTTTCTTAGCAGCTTTAACAATTCCATTTTCTTTAAGCCACGCAATAGCAGCTTCAATTTCATATCCTGTTGCTTCTAAAGCTTTTTTACAGTCAACAAGAGCTGAGTTTGTTCTAGTTCTTAGTTCTTTGATTAATTCCATTTTGTTATCTGCCATGATAACCTCCTAAATTTTTTAATTAGTTTGCTTCTGTTGTTTGAGCTTCTGTTTCAGATGCTCTGTTTGAGTTGTTTCCAAATGATGGTAATACAACTTTATCGTCTTCTTGGTAAGCAAATTTAACTTGTCCACCACGAGCTTTAACAATAGCATCAGCTAAAATTGTCATAATTAACATGATTGATTTAGCTGAATCATCGTTTGCAGGGATACCAAAGTCAAGTAAATCAGGGTTTGCGTTTGTATCTAAGATACCAATAACCTTGATTTTCTTTCTTTTAGCTTCTTTAACTGCGATTTCATCTTCGTTTGGATCAGCCACAATCATTACTTGTGGTAAACGTTGCATATCACGAATACCATTTAAGTTTTTGTGTAGTTTATCTAATTCTTTATTGAATTCTAAAGCTTCTTTCTTTGTGTATCCAGCAAAGTTTTTAGCAGCTTTTGCTTCAAGATCTTTCATTTTTTGTACACTTGACATGATTGTTTGGTTGTTTGTTAATGTACCACCTAATCATCTTTCAGTTACATATAATGAACCTGTTCTTTCAGCAGCTTCTTTAACAGCTTCACGAGCTTGTTTTTTTGTACCTACAAAAATAAATGATGCACCTTTAGATGCTAATGTGTTTACAAGTGAGTAAGCATATTCTAAATATTTTTGTGTTTTAGTAATGTCAATAATGTGTGACCCTTTGTTCTTTTTGTTTGGAACAATGAATTCCTTCATTTTAGGGTTTCAAGCGTGAGTTTTGTGTCCAAAGTATGCACCAGCTTCTAATAATTTAGTTTTTGATACAATTGGAGTTTTTTGTTCTTTTTGAACTTTTTCTTTTTTGTTTTCTGTTGTCATTGTAATTTTCCTTTAGTTTGTTTTTGCAAAATAAATATTTCGAACACCTAGCACTATGATTAGCACACCCAAGTGAATCCATATTTATTGATTTAGTTATGTAAGATTTATCTAATAAATAATTCTTGTTTATATTTTATAAAAAAGTTAGTTTTTTTGAAACTACTTTTTAATTTTTTTACTACTACGCTGTAGTAAAGAAAATAAAAAGGCTATTGCTAGCCTTTAAATTATTTAGCTTCTTTAGCGATTTGAACTAAAACAGAAAATGTTTTTGGTTCGTTGATTGCTAATTCTGAAAGCATTTTACGGTTGATTGTAACATTTGCTTTTTTAAGCCCATTGATAAATCTTGAATAGCTCATTCCTTCAGCTCTAACTGCTGCATTAATACGAGCGATTCATAATTTTCTAAAGTTTCTTTTAACTTGTTTACGGTCTCTGAATGCATATGTTCATGATTTAACAACTGCTTGTTTTGCTACTTTGTAACCAATTGACTTGTGTCCAAAGTATCCCTTAGCTAATTTTAGTCACTTTTTACGTCTTGCTCTTGTAACTGTTCCACCTTTAACTCTTGCCATAATTATTCCTTTCTAATAACGTAATTATCTATGTATTTGAAATCTAATTGATTAACAAGATTAGATTAATGCTTTAAATCTTTTAAGATCTGATTTTGACATTTGAGCAGATTTACGTGATTGACGTTTTTGTTTTGTTGTTTTGTTTTGAGCTAAGTGAGAACGATATGCTTGTTCTCTTAAAATTTTACCTGTTCCTGTAACTTTGATACGTTTTTTTAACGCACTTTTAGTTTTCATTTTTGGCATTTAATTCTCCTTCTTTAGCTTCTTGATTTGAATCAAGATTCTTTTCTTTTAAGTATTTTTGAATTTTTTGTTTATTTGGTTGGAGATTCATGTCAAGGAAACGATCGTTAACTAATTTAGGCTCTGAAGTTTTTTCAGCAATATCTTGCACTAAGGCAAAGAATTTTTCAATTGTTGCAAAACCTAAATCTTTTCTTCCTATTTCACGACCTCTTAGTTTTAAAGAAACCTTAATTCTGTCACCCTTTAAAAGAAATTCTCTAGCTTTTCTTGCTTTAGTTTGCAAGTCGTTTTCACCAATCATTGCAGTTAATCTAACTTCACGATTTTGAATTGTTGTTTGCTTTTCTTTGAGTTCCTTGTTTTTCTTCTTACGGTCATATTTGAATTTTCCGTAATCTAAAATACGACAAATTGGTTTAGGTTCAACGCTAATTAAAACTAAGTCCATTTTATAGCTTTTTGCTATCTCAATAGCTTCAGATGTATATTTAACACCAAGTTTTTCACCATCAGGTCCTAATAAGAAAACTTGTTTAAATGGGATATCACCATTAATGTAATGCTCTGAAGCTGGTTTTTTTCCTTTTGTTTGAATAATAACTCCTTAAATAAAATTTAAATTTAATAAAAAGTGGTTTCCCACTTCATCTACTAAAAAAGGTATCAGAATTATGATACGTTTAATTGTAGCTAAACCCAAGACTATGGTCATCAGGTGAGAAGTGTCTTCTACTTTTCTGCAATTAACTCTATTGCTTTTTAATTTTAACAAAAAAATTATGATTGTGAAATTTATAAATTGCTTGATTTGAATTTTTTAAAAACTTATAAGCCTATATTTAGGTTGGATTCATTTTGCCTGTCATTTTCCATGAAAAAAATTTAAAAAAATCAATCGTTTTGAATACAAAAATAATTTTTTATAATTGATTTTATGAAAAAGACACATTCAACTTCATTTAGTTTTGAAGTCAAAAAAGAAGTAATTAATAGTATTAGTAAAAAGCCTGAAATTGTCTCATTTATTAATGGGCTTGTTTTTTGTTCTGGTGAACTAGATAAAAATAATAATTATGTCTTATCCATTAAAAATGAATATTTAATGGATAAGGTGATCCGCAAGCTAGATAAAATTCACATGCCATATCAAAAGCAAGCGAATTGAAAATCTAAACTTGTCATTTTAGCTAATGCAATGATTTCTCCAGATCTTGATTATAAAGACTATCTAACATACTTCTTTGCTGGTGTCTTTTGTGGTGGTGGGAGCATTTCTGGTAAAAATTCTACTTCATATCACTTAGAAATTGCCTCACATAATCAAGCTCATTTGCAACAAATTCAAGCAAAACTGAATGAATATGAGTTTAATTTTAACTTTTTAGCACGCGGGAATAAATTTATTATATATAACAAAAATAAAGAAAAGCTAATCGATTTCCTAGCAGCAATTAACGCTAAAAACTCATGATATGATTTGCAAAACTTAATAATTAAGCGTGATTTTGAAAATGTAACTAATCGAATCAATAATATTGATCTAAGCAATATTAATAAAATAGCCCAAAGCACAATTCGTCATATTGAAAATATTAACTATATCTTTGAGCATAATTTAGAGCAATCTTTTGATGAAAATCAACTAGTTGCCTTCCGCATTAAGTCGGAAAATAAATGAATTTCATTAGCTGAATTATCTTATTTATTACAGCAACAACATAATATTTATATTTCTAAAAGTGGTCTCAATCACTGATTCCGAAAGCTTGATATGGTTGTTAAACAAGATAAAAAGTAATTTTAAAAATAAAGGAGCACTCTAAGGTGCTCCTATTTTTAAAAATTTCCTATTTTTTAAATTTAAGAGATTGTCTTATTATTCTGTGAAAATCTCTAGAAAAGATTATTTTATTTAAAATACGTGTGGGCATAATGCGTTTATTTCTACCAAGAAAAATACTTCTTTGGTGACTAAAGGTAATAAAACCAATATTACCATGATACTTTCCAGTTCCACTATTGCCAATACCACCAAAAGGTAAGTTTTGATTATAGATAAATTGTGAAGTCGCATTTCAAGCGATGCTTCCACTTGATACTCACATTTTTATTGTATCAAATATTTTTTTATCTTTCGAAAAAACATATGCAGATAATGAATCATCCAACAGTCCTAGTTCATAGGCTAATTCATCAAGATCATGATAAATTCTTATTGGAAGTATAGGTCCAAAGATCTCTTCTGTGGCCAATTTGCTCTCTTTTTGCAATTGGCAAAGGTAAATTTTATGGTCGTTATAGTCAATCTCTTGCTCTAGCATTTGATTCAAACGACTGATACTATTTGCATTTATTAAGTGCGCAAATTGTCCTTTGCCATTCAATTGATTATCTAGTAATTGATGCAACTGAAGAGTAAACTCTTGGTAAAAGCTTTCAGCTATTGTTGCATCAATCAAAATAAAGTCTGGCGCCAAGCATGTTTGACCAGCATTCATTAATTTGGAAAAGATTAACTCTTGACATGTTAAAGCTAAGTCTGCATCCTTAGTAATGATAACTGGATTTTTGCCACCTAATTCAAGTACACAAGGAATCATCTTGCTAGCTGCTTTTTGATACATAATCTTTCCAACTGCCTGAGATCCTGTGAAAAATAAGAAATCTGTTTCATTATCAATAATTCGATTAGTTTCTTCTATGCTGCATTCTACAACTTTAACTTCATCCTCTGTAAAGACATTAGCTATAATTTGCTTGATAATTGCATTAGAATGCTTTGAATGTTCAGATAGTTTTAAGATTACCTTATTCCCAGCTGCAAACGCATTAATTAATGGAATGAAGGCTAATTGCAATGGGTAATTTCAAGGAGATATAATAAATACTGTACCATATGGCTCATACTCTATTATAGATTTTGTACCTAAAAGAGAAATTGGCGTAGCAACAGTCTTAGGTCTTGCTCATTTATTAATCTTTCTTATGTATAAATTTAATTCATTAATAATTGGCAAAATCTCTGTCATGTTAGCTTCATTTTTAGATTTTCCTAAATCTTTTTCTAATGCTAAGCACATATCATCTAAATTATTGTAGATTGCTTTTTTTAGATTCTTTAATTTGTTTTTTCTTTGTTTAATATCCATAGTATAAATATTAACAAATTTTAAGAAATAAAAAAAATAACGTTAGAAGTTCTAGCGTTATCTTATTTAAAACTTTTTATAAGATAATTGGTGCGCGAGAAGGGACTCGAACCCTTATGCCGGAGGCACTAGAGCCTAAATCTAGCGTGTCTGCCAATTTCACCACTCGCGCATAAAATAAGGTTTAAAAATTATTGAACATGACGTCCAATAATAGATAAATTTTCCAATTTAAACCAGTTATTGGTGCCGTTTATAGGACTCGAACCTACGACCTACTGATTACAAGTCAGTTGCTCTACCAACTGAGCTAAAACGGCATGGTGGAAGATAAGGGACTCGAACCCATGACATTCGCCTTGTAAGGGCGACGCTCTCCCAACTGAGCTAATCTTCCAAATGGCAGTCTGTACGGGGCTCGAACCCGTGCATGCATGGATGAAAACCATGTGTGTTAACCACTTCACCAACAGACCATAAATGGCGCCGATTATTGGGATTGAACCAACGACCAACTGGTTAACAGCCAGCTGCTCTACCGCTGAGCTAAATCGGCACGCCTTATTTATTTATATCGCTTATATATTATAGCACACATTCAAAATTTAAGAAAAATATTTTTAATTTTTTTCATTCAATTTTTTGCCATGTGTTTAAAAGCAAGAATATTATAGCACGAAAATTAGAAATCATATATTTTTTATGTAAAAAATATTATTTTAATCTATAGATGATTTAGTACGTTAACTGCGCTAAAATAAGTCTAAACGTTTAATATAATAAAGAGAATGTATAAAATGTTTATAATGTTTTTGATCTTCTATTTTTAATAAGTAAGGATCACTTTTTTCATTTCTTATTTTATATTAATTAAAAGCATCCCAATAATTTTATCAAAGTATTGTATTTATATTTGTTTTCCCTTAATATGTCCAAATTTGTATGTTCCATTAAAAATAAAACTATATTTAAATATCATTTTATTTTTCTATTTGTGAATAATGATATTTAATCTTTACTACATATTATTGAGATTCTTTAGAGATTAGCTGGGCCAAAATTTATAGAAAAAAATAAAATTTTGAATAATAGGTCAAATAATTGATATAATAATTATGCCATTAGAACGATAACACCCTAACCTGGTCAGGATAGAAATAAAGCAGCCACGTGGGAAAGTATTGTGTCTAGTGGTTTTTGTTTTAGCTAAAAATAAAAAGAAGCAAATGCTTCTTTTTTTAAATTATATATAAGAAATTATTCAACTGTAACTTCAGCACCAGCTTCAACAAGAGCTGCTTTAATTTGTTCAGCTTCTTCTGGTTTGATGTTTTCTTTAATAACAGCAGGTAATGTATCAACAATTTTCTTAGCGTCCATTAATGGTAATCCTAATAAGTCTTTAACTACTTTAATAATAGCAACTTTTTTACCATTGTCAGCTTTTAAAACAACTTTAACGCTTGATTTTTCTTCGCTTGCACCTTCTGCTGGAGCAGCAGCAACAGCAACAGCAGCTGTTGGGTCGATTCCGAATTCTTCTTTCATTGCTTCTACAAGTTCCATAACTTCTTTAATTGACATTTCTTTTAATGATTCAATAAATAATTCTTTTGTTAATTTAGCCATAATATAATGTCCTTTCTTAAATTTGATTTATATATTATTCTGATTTACCTTCACTTACAAGTTTAAGTGATAATGAGATTTGTTGTAATGGTGCCATCATTGAACGTGCAAGGATACCAAGTGCTTCTTCATATGTAGGAAGTGTAGCAACTTCGTTAACACCTTTAGCATCAATAACTTTTCCTTCAAAAGTACCAGCTTTAACTACCATTAATTTGTGTAGCTTAGCAAATTTTGTTAATAATTTAGCAGCAGACATATCATCATTGTTTGAAAAAGCAAAGATGTTAGGTCCTACTAAATAATCAGCTAATTCACCGATACCTGTTTCGTTTGCTGCAAGTTTAAATAAACGATTTTTGTAAACTTTAATATCAACACCTAATTTTTTAGCTTCTTTTCTGAATTCTTCTAATTCTGAAACTGTTAAACCACGGTATTCAGCAAAAGCAACAGCTTGTGAGCTTTTGATTTTGTCAACGATTTCTAAAACAACTTCTTTTTTAGCTGCTTTTAATTTTGATTCTGACATATTTTCTGCCCCCTTTCAAAATTTATTGCAATACAATTGAACATTTGAAGTGATACACTCGGTAACCATGAAATTAAGCTTGCGCAGTTACTGTCTTTATGTATTGCGAGTAAATTATAATATAAAAAAGCTAAAAGCATAACTAAAATGTACTTTTAATTATATTAACCATTTTTAAATCTTTACTCTCTGAATTTAAATGCTAAAGGTAGTTTTTTAAACACCCACGTCTTTGAGACTTTATAATCTTTTTTATATTTTGAAATAAAAAAAGCTTAATAATGAACTATTAATATAGTAGAAAAGTAATTACCCTCTTAGTAAGCAGTAACTGCAGTAATATTATTAACATTAATATAAAACCTTTATTAATTGAATTAAATTTGGTTATAAAAAGTTCTTACTTACATGTGCTAAGGGGTGACAAAATAAATCTTATTTTATATTCAACACAAATTATATTTTTCTTGTGTATCTTATTTGCAGTTATCATAAAATTAAGTTAGTTCATTTCATTTTTGTTTTTACACACTAATTTTATAACAGGAACTAA
This sequence comes from Mycoplasma haliaeeti, assembly GCF_048284645.1. Lineage (NCBI taxonomy): Bacteria > Bacillati > Mycoplasmatota > Mollicutes > Mycoplasmatales > Mycoplasmataceae > Mycoplasma > Mycoplasma haliaeeti. Next base: position 31,417 of record NZ_JBLWAB010000006.1, read on the forward strand.
AAAGATGCCAGCTCCACTTCTGTTTTAGTGGAATGTCATCTTTTTAATTTTTATTTTAATTTTTAATAAAAATATTTTAAGAACTTTCTTGCTTTGCAAAAGTCACAATGTTATAATATAAGGTGGAGAATAAATGTTAAAGAGAACGAACATATTAATATTGACATTATTAGCTAATGGTATCAAGACTCTTGATGCCAGATTTAAAGCAGTTAAAAATGGTAAAAGACATCTGATTTTTGATCTTGAACAAGCATTGAATATATGACCAATGGCGCTAGTTGAAAGACACGATAATGAAGAATGTACATTGCCAATTGTCCCTGTAGTTGATAATGTTGTATTAAATTGTAAACATCATGACATTATTCAGAATTTACCATTTGTTAAAGAACTAAAAAATATTTTTTCAAAAGAAACTTTTGATGATTTTTTAAATGTCTTTTACTGATATATTGGTGAACCAGTTGTTGAATACTGCGATAGATTAGATTTAAGAGCACTTAGCAACCCTATTAGTTACATCGAACGCCTTTTTGATGGGTCATTAATTAAAAATGATGCAAACTTTTCTTTAGGTGATTATAATTTTGATTTAAATAATGATGAAAGTTATAATTATTTCTTTTGATCACCTAAATTTTTCGCGCAAGATACAATGGACGATGATGTCCTTCTTTTGGACTCGTTAAATCGTCCATTTTCTTATACAAATTTTCAAGAAATTGCTAACTTATCTAACTACATAGTTGCCAATTATTCATCAGATCTTTTTAAAGCTCTAAATAAAGAAAATATTGATTTTTGCTTGCGTTTAAACAACTTACATGACATTTATAAAAACATTTATACAAAAGGGTTTAAATTCTCTGTAAAACTAATGGAACGGTATAAAAATAATCTTATGGACCGGCCTTTCTTGCTTAAAATAATCTCTATAAACTATAAAAAATACTATTTATATTGTTATTTTGTCCCAACTGCTAATGAAGTCAATGCAGTAAAACGTGACTTACTTATTGACTTTTGATACTCACCGCAAAATCAAAAACATTGTTTTGAAATATTTCAAGAAACATATGCTAAATTTTTCTTAAGCAGCAAGAAATTAGTACTAAAAAAATTAAAGCTACTGCCAGTTTATAATTCAGATTTAGAATGAAACCAATACATATTAGATAAAGCTAATTATCTTTCAGAAACTTCAACTAAAGGCCACACACCTAAATCAATTTATTACTTAGGATTGTATTTACTTTTTGTAGAGGCAGCTTTAAGTGATATTACCACTCGTATTAATGCAATTATGCAAAATATTTATTGCTCAGATCACCATTATAGTTTGAAAGATGTAGTAGAAATCTTAAAATTTAATGAATCACTAAGTGGAATAAATGCAGCTACTTATAAAGTTTCAACCTCTCCTGCAGTCACATTGGATAAATTACGTTATTATAAAAAATTTTTAGAATTGCTTGTATCCATTATTACCAATAATCAATAAATTTTATATAATTCATTACATGAATGGTTTAGGAATAGATATTACAAATATTTCACGCTTTTTAAATAAAGGTGAAATATTTTGAAATCGCGTTTTATCAGCTGATGAATTAGTTTACTTTAATAAACTTGATACCCCCGATTCAAAAGCTAAATTTCTAGCACGCTCATGAGCTATCAAGGAAGCGATTTTTAAAGCTGATAACACTTATATCGATTTTAGAAAAGTCAACATTAAAAAAGACCCAGAATCTAAACTATGAAAATTTAAAGATTTTTTAATTTCAATTAGCTATGCTGATGACTTCGTTATAGCTGTTGTTACTAAACAATAGAAAGGCCTTTATGAAAAAAACTGCATTAAACATAACTTTTAAGAAAATTATTTTATCTCCATTATGAGCTGCACGCTTTTTAAACTTAAAACTCAAATATCGTAAATATAAAAAAGATGCTGACCAAATACAATCTATTGAGCGTTATAAATATTTACTAAAACTAAGCAAAAAAATTCTAAAACTATACAACATTGATGTTGTGATTGAAAATTATGATAACTTACCTGCATCTGGTAGCGTTTTAGTAATGCCAAATCATAAGTCACTTTTTGACCCACTTATTATGCTTGTAGCTTTAGAAAAGCAAACTTATGAAGCAAATGCTAAAGAATTAATTCCAACCTTTGTTGCTAAAAAAGAATTAGCTGATGCTAAATTTATTAAGAGTGCATTGCATTTACTAAATACATTCTTTGTTGATCGCAATAGTATTAAACAAAGTTTAGTGGAAATGAATAAATTTGCAGAATTTATTAAATTAAACAAAACCTATGGTGTGATTTTCCCAGAAGGAACTAGGGTTTTAGATCAACCACTTGGTGAATTTAAATCAGCTCCTTTTAAACTTGCACAGAAAGAATATCTTACAATTCAACCTGTAGCGATTTTACACTCACAGGAAGCTGATAACAGTAAACGTAAAGGCAGATTAACAGTAACAGTAAAATTCTTGACACCACTAAAACCTAATAGTTTTATTACTCAAGATTCTGCAAAAGTCGCAGCTCATGTACATTCAATAATTTTAAAAGAGGTTGATACTGATGGCGCTCAAAACTAATCCTTACTACAGCGAATACACCTTTCAATTACAAGATTTTGATGGCCCATTAGATTTACTGTTATCTCTTATCAAAGATAAAAAAATCAGTATTTTTGATATTAACTTAGTTGAACTAGCTGATCAATATTTAAAAATTATTAATCAATTAAAAGATAGTGAAATTGATATTGCTGGTGACTACTTAGTTATGGCTGCTACTTTATTAAAAATTAAAGCTAGCATGGTTTTACAAGATCCAGAAGCTGAAGAACCTGCTGAAGTTGTTGAAGAAAAGAATAAATTGATTCAACAACTTGTTGAATATCAACAATTCAAAGAAATCAAAGAAGCACTAAGAACATTTGAATCTGATCGTGAAGACATGTTTATCAAAGCACCTTCAAACGTAGATGATTTTATTGTTGATAGTGACGATTCAAGATTAGATGGTCATTCTAACCCAGTTAAACTTATTTCAGTCTTAAGAAAAATGTTTGAAAGAGTTTATGCACAACACTTAAGAACAACTAAATTAGAAACATTTAACTTATCACCTTCTGACCAATTCCCATTTATTAAAAAATTACTTAAGGAACATGAAGTATTAACTTTTGAAATGGTCTTTACACAACCATCTCTAAATCACTTTGTTGTTACCTTACTTGCTGTTTTAGTATTAGCTAAGCAACAAGTTCTAGTAATTGAACAAAAAGAAGAATTTGGTGAAATAACTATTAAACGAGGAGAGCTTTACAATGAAAAATAAGATTTTAGAAGCTTTATTATATATTCAAGGAGATGATGGTTTAACACTTGAACAAGTGAAAGATATCTTCTCTTTAGCTACCTTAGCAGAAGCTAAAAAAGTTATGTCTGATTTCCATGCCTATTTTAATGATATGGAACTTGGAATTAAAGTTGTTAACTTTAATGAAGTTTATAAATTTGCAACCAGAGAAACATTTAAGGATTATGTTTCAAAAATGGTTTCAATTGTTAAAAAACAAAGATTATCTAATGCTGCAATCGAAGTTGCAGGAATTGTTGCTTATAAGCAACCAGTTACACGTAGTCAAATTTCAGTAATTCGTGGTGTAGCATCTGATCAAGTAGTTAATACATTACTTGTTAAAGGTGTTATTGAAGAAGTTGGAATTGCACCAACACCTGGAAACCCAGTTTTATATGGTGTTACTAACAAATTTTACGATCACTTCAAACTAACCAGTATGCGTGATTTACCTAAATTAAACGAATTCAACTACGTAGAAGGTGTTGAAAACGAAAACAGTGATTTCGATTTATTTTCATCACAACGTGAAGAATAAGTTGGCGAAGCCAATTTTTCTTTTTTAATAATATAATAATATAAAGAGGTTTTATGCTAGAAATAAAAGCAACAAAAAATGACGCTGGTAGAAGTGTATTTAAAGTAATTAGTAAATATTGTTCAACACTACCACTAAGTCGTATAGAAAAGATCTTTCGTAAGAAAGATATCAAAATAAACAATGAAAGAAAAATCACAAAAAATCAAATCATTTATGAGGGTGACTTAATTTCAATTTATGGAATTTTGGAAGATAGCGCTGAATTTAAGGAAGCTGAAGTAAATACAGCTAAGCCTAATTTTAAGGTCTTATATGAAGATGAGAATATTTTAATCATCGATAAGCCAACTGGTGTTGAAGTTCATGGTGAAGATAATTGCCTTGATAATCAAGTCTTAACTTACCTTAACTTTAAACCTGTAGATAGTTTTAAGCCTTCTCACATTGGGCGTTTAGATAAAGAAACAAGTGGTATTATTCTATATGGAAAAAATTATCAAACAGTTTCATATTTTAATGATCATTCAGATAACCTAATTAAGAAATATACTTTTTGAAGTAATATAAATCTAGAAAAATACACTAGTGCAAATCCCTTAGAGATTACTTTATACTCAGCTAAGGATGAGCCTAACAAGCGTATGAAAGTAAGCCCGAAAAAAATCCAAAATGGAAAAATCACAACTACTTTATTTTACATGGAAGATGGCAAAAAAGTTGCTCAACTTGTTACTGGTCGTAAACACCAAATTAGAGTAACATTGAAATACTTGGGATATCCAATTTATGGGGATAGAAAATACCATGGTCCAAATGCTAAAAGATTACAATTACATTCATATAGTTTAAAATTTCAAAATATTACAGGTGATTTAAAATACCTAAACAACTATGAAGTATTTTCATTACCTAACTTTAAAAAATAGGAGTACAAATGAAGCAAATTTCAAGAGAAAAATTAATAGATATTGTGCAATCTTTAATGTTGCGCCCAAATGATGATGTTTTAGATAAAATTTTAGTTTCTTGAGAGCAAATTCAAGCAGACCTTGCCGGGCTGAACGCTTTAAATTTAGAAAATCTAACACCAATGGAAAGAATTAATGAAGATTTACACATTGATCTGTTACGTGAAGATGTTGAAGATGATTCATATTCAATTAATCAAGTTAATATTTTAACTAATGCTCCAGCAACTAGTGGAGAATTTGTTGCACTAACAAAGGTGGTAAAATAATGAGACAATATCGTAATAAAGGAAATTATGCAAAAGCTTATAGTGAAGTAAAAAACGATACTAATAACGCTGTAGCATACCTATATCCAGAAAAAGCTTATCAAGAAAAAGAAACTACATTTAATAATGTTATAGCGACAATTAAAGACGTTTTTGCAACAATTGATGCTCCTACAAGAGCTTCTAGTTTAATACTTGATAATTTTCAACCTTTTTATAACGCAACTGTAGTTCAAAAACTAATTGATGCAAATGCAAGAATTATAGCTAAAGTTAATAATGATGAATTAGCTCTTGGTGGAACTGGTACATATAGTGCTTATGGACTTGTAGTAAACCCTCGTGACCCAGAAAGATTTGTTGGTGGTTCATCATCAGGATCAGCAGCTACAATGACCCCTAATATTGGTTTCGCCCTAGGGAGTGATACTGGTGATAGTGTTAGACTACCAGCTGCCTTTAATGGTTTAGTTGGATTTAAGCCTTCATATGGAGCTATTAGTAGATATGGTATGTTTGCTTATGCTTCATCATTAGATACTGTAGCTTATTTTACACACAATGTTAATGACGCAATAATTGCTGCTCAAACATTATTTGGAAAAGATTATAAGGATATGACTAGCGTTGATGTTCAAATTACTAACGCTACTAAGACAAAGCCAAATAAGATTGCTTTCTTAGATTTTAGTCCTTTTGTTAAACCTTATGTAAATCAAGCAATGGGACAATTTATTGAAAAAATCAAGGCTAATGGAACAGAAGTTGAAATTATTCAACCTAATTTAGAAATTCTAAACGCTATTAATATCGTTTACCGTGTAGTAAGCTTCTCAGAAGCAAGTTCTAACTTAGCTAACTTAACTGGAATTGGTTTTGGTAGCAGAGTAAATGGTGATTCTTGAGAAGAAATTATGCTTAATACTAGATCTCAAAAGTTTGGAAAAATGGTGCAAGAACGTTTAGCGTTAGGAAGCTACTTCTTATATACAGAAAATCAAGAAGAAGTCTTTATTAAGGCTCAAAAAGCACGTAGATTAATTAAGAACTACTACACGGAATTACATAATAAATATGACTGTGTACTTTTCCCAGCTTATTCAGGAATTGCTCCAAAGTTTGATGAAGATACTTCAGCAAATAAAGTAATGAACTTTATATTAACAGGAGCTAACTTAACTGGAAACCCTTCAATTACAATACCACTTGGTATGCATCAACATATGCCATACAGCTTTGCACTTGAATCAGCTATTTATAGTGATGAAAAATTATTAGGGTACGCTGAATATCTTGAAGAATTAAGAGGAGAAATCAATGGATAATTTTGAAGTAATTATTGGTATCGAAATTCACGTTGAATTAAAAACCAAAACTAAGATGTTTTCACCTGCAGGAATTGATTTTAATGCAATTCCCAACACTAAAGCAAATCAAATTGACCTAGCTTACCCTGGGACATTACCTCAAGTTAATAAGCAAGCTGTTAAATATGGTGTAGCCCTTGCTAAGGCTCTTGACATGGAAATTGATGATGAATTACACTTTGATAGAAAGAACTATTTCTACCCTGATTTACCTAAAGGTTACCAAATCACTCAATTCTTCAGACCTATTGGTAAAAATGGTTCATTAGTCATTCCTACTAGCTTTGGTCCTAAAACAATTAAAATTGAAAGAATCCACCTAGAAGAAGATACTGCAAGACAACACCACGATGAAACTGGCACAAAATTAGACTATAATCGTGCTGGTATTCCACTTATTGAAATCGTAACCTATCCTGTTATTCGTACAGCTGAAGAAGCTGCTAACTATGTAGATATGATTAAGAAGACTGTCCTTGCTTTAGAAATTTCTGAAGGGAAACTTGAACAAGGTTCATTAAGAGCTGATATTAACATTTCACTTAGACCTTATGGCGTTGAAAAATTTGGAACTAAAGTTGAAATCAAAAATATGAACTCAACTTCTAATATTAAGAAAGCAATTGAATATGAAATTAAATTGCAAAGAGAAAAATTACTTCGTGGTGAAGTAATTCTTCAACAAACTAAACGTTTTGATGATAGCAATAACCAAACAGTGGTTATGCGTACTAAGACGGGAACTACTGACTACAAGTATTTTGCAGATCCAAATATTCCTATCATTAAGCTTTCAAAGGAATTTATTGATAGCGTTAAAATCAATGAATTGCCAAATGAAAAACTAGCTAGATATACTAGCTATGGTATTCAAAATATTTATATTCAAAGCCTTATTGACGATTACGATTTAAGCAAATATTTTGATTCAATTCCTTATGAGGATAAAGATAAATTATCAAAGGTATTTTTTGCTGAAGTTGTTTCATTAGCTAACTCAATGTCTAAACACACTACTCAATTAGCTATTGATCCTAAATTATTAGCTCAAGCTTTAGAATTACTTCAAGAAGAAATTATCTCTGGTAAGTCACTTAAAAAATTAATACCTTTATTAGTTAACTACAAAGGTGAGTTGGAACCATTACTAGTACAACATAACCTTAAACAAATTACTGATCCAGTAATTATTAAAAATCACATTATCCAAATAATTGATAAAAACAAAGAGATGCTAGCTGAATATAACACTCGTCCCGAAAGAGTTATTAAGTTTATTCTAGGTGCATTAATGAAAGAAACTAGTGGTCAAGTTAGCCCGGTACTTTCAAACCAAATTGTTGTAGAATTATTAAATGAAATGACAAAGTAAGAAAAATGATTTTTATTACAAGCTAACAAAAAGCAAAAATAAAAATCGCTATATTAAAAAGCAATTCCATCAAAACTTAATTTTTCCTGATCGTTTCGTTATTTTCTTGATTTTATATGAGTTCTTAATTAAGAAAATCTTAATCACTTTCTTTGCTAAGTTACTTTTAAGAGCAAGAAATGACAGTGAAAATCGTAAGAGAATTAAGGTTATTGATAATGTTTATACAAACTTCAATAGCAAAGAATATAACTTCATTTGACTCTCAAGTGCTTTTTACCTTCTAATCTCTTTTGTGCCTGTAATTTATATTGTTTACCTACTTAATCTTTTTGTAAGCAATATCCCATCCTTTTATAACTTTGTGGGAAAAGATTTTGCCACTGAATTCTCCTCACGTACATTAGGGAGATTCTTACCTGGGTCACAATCTTATTTAATTAATATTGTTGCTGACCAAAGTGCAGGCTTTTCTTCTAAAACTATTTTGCCAAACTTACTTTTATTCCTGTCATCACTTTACATTTCAAGTACAGGGTATGGTAAGCTAATTTCTTCAGCCAACTATATTTATGAGCATTATAAAATGGGAACTTATTGAGGAAATAAAATAAAAGGATTCTTTATTGTGCTATGTGTCTCAGTACTGTTTTGAGCTTTTGCTACAGCTGATATTATGCTAGAAAAGCGCATTGATCCAAAACCTAATAATTGGCTCAATTTAGTGGTATATTTCACATTTACGACTATCTTTGTATTTGTTTTATTAATTATGCTATTTAAACTAATACCATCATTTAAATTAAACCTAAAAAGTATTTATAAAGGAGCTATGCTATCTGCAACTCCAACCATTTTACTTGTATTACTATTTAATACTATTAATAGTTATTTCAACTATGATAAATTCGGTGGGGTTGTTGGATTCTTCTTCACAATAGCCTTCTTTATAAACTGATTTGTTTACTTTATGTTTTTGGGAATTACCTTTAATAATGCATATTATAAAAACTATATTAGTACACGCACAATTAACAAAAGACAATGATTATTTTAAATTTGTTTCATTTATCATGCTAGTATATTCTGGCATGATATTTTTATTTACTCCTATATCATAGGGATGAAAAAAATTAAAATGTAAAAAATATTATTTCTGATTAGAAAAAAATAGTGTATTATATCTATGGGACATGAGAATGTCCTGTATACTGCTTAAATAGTAAACTATTTATTATTTTGTACTAAGTTATTGTGCTTAAAAAGTCGCATTTTAAGCAAATCATTTATATATACATATTTATTTTTTATTTTACAACTTGTTTTTTATTTCTTATATATCTTAATATATTTTATAAATTCTTACACATCCAGTATTTTATTTTTATACATATAATATATAAGGCCACAGGTATCTGTGGTTCTTTTTTATACTTTTATGCTATTTTGTTCAATTTGAGTTCTTTTTTAGCTAAATTTAATATATAAAATGTATGCAAAAGAAAAAAATCTGACTTTATTTAATTGGGCTTTCATTAGCTGGTGCTATTTCAGGTTTTGTCCTTTCTCAAAGATTAAACCAAGGGCAGATCTCCGAAGACAAAGACAAAAAAGATAAACCAGAAAAAGTCTACCACTATCGACTTAGTGGCAATGTTTTGCATACACATGTTGAATCATCAGCTCCACTCACATATCGCGAATTATTCTTTTTAGCACAAGCTAAGACTGGTTCAAAATTTGATAAATTCAAGTTAGATGAATATGCTGATGATAAAAAAATAATCTTTGTTCCTAAATATGATTGAACACTATATTGAGGCGATATTAAATCTATGAGTGATTTTATTGCCTTTGGGATAGATAAAAAATATGCAAAGATCTTATTTGACTATCACGAGAAACATAAGCAGGATACAGTGACATGAAAAGATATTGAATCAATAAAGGGCGTTGGCTACAAAACCTTTCTAAAATTAAAAAAATTCTTAATTTTAGAATAATGTGGATCAACTTCTTTATTTGCTTATCTCTTTTTGCCTTAATGATAGACACAAATCAATGGCTCTTAGCTATTCCAATTGCAATTTTAATAGTCTATATTGCTTGTATAAATTTCAAGTTTATGTGGCTTATCTGGCTATGTTCATTTCTTTGATTTATATTTTGAAATATACATAACTATATCTATTTCATCAATTGATATGAGTTTAAGGAAGTACATGGGCGTTATACAGTAATTGATGTAACTGAGAAAAATGTTTATATCCAGGATCAATACTTACGCAAACTTGTGGTATGAAAAAGCGATCTATATCCAGATATTACCTTGTATTCACAATTTTATGCTAGTGGTAAATTAATGCCTATGGACTATAATTCCAATTATTATGCATCAAACAATATTTATTATATTCTCAAAGTTACTCACTACACCAAATTAGAGCATTGATGAAATGTGAGATATTGGTTTTTTAAATATTATTTACAAAAAGATCTAGATTATTATCAATTAATAATCCCCTTACTTTTTGGTTTCAATATTCAGGTCCATAATGACATAATTCAATCACTTAAGGATATGGGAGCAGTGCACTTAATTGTTGTTAGTGGTTTACATTTTGCTACCATCTTTGGGTTAATAAAATTATTAACCTATAAGATTGATAAAAGTAAGATATTATGCACGATTTTAATAATTATTTATTTCTTCTTTGTTAAAAAGTCAATTTCAGTATTTCGTGCCTTTACCTTCTTATTAATTCAACAATTTTTAATGAAAAAACACTGACACCATAGAGTATCATTGCATCAGATATTATTTTGAATATCTTTTATCTACTTATTATACTCACCCAAAAATGTCTTAAACCTCGGTTATTGACTATCGTTTATCTTAACTTTCTCTTTAGTGCTTTATAGCCAAGGACAAGCTAAAATTGAGGAAGAGCAGCACAAAAACATCACATATATGAAAGCTTTATACTTATTAAAGATTTACTTTCTCTCGTGATTTTTATCAGTCACTATAATCTCTGTTCAACAACATGCATTTAGTATTTTAAGTTTTCTTTATATCTTACTTTTGACTCCTGTTTTTCAATTTGCAATTATCTTTTTTGCCATATTTTTTCCATTAACTTTCATATGTAGTCCAATTTCCTATCTGCTAATTAAATTAATCAGTTTGCTCCATAGCTTTAATTTACGGGTCGAAATTCCAAATAGTAACTATCTTTTAGTACTATATGTATTTGACTACTTAATCTTGTTGAAACAATCATTAATTTACAAAAAAAGTGAAACAAGAAAGTATAATTAAGATATGACAATTATCACTGGAACAAATCAATATTTTATTAATCAAAAAATTAAAGAAATTAAGCAGCAATATAGGCCAGATTCTATATTTGAAATAAAGGAAGACTTATCCGACTTAGACTTCCTTAGCAATATATTGCTATCTAATTCTTTATTCTCGGGAGACAAACTTTTAATTCTCTATAATCCTAAGTTTTATAAAGATAAAAGCTTCCTTAAAAATAACAAAATCACCCTTGAACAGTTGGCTGAATTATTCAATCAGTCAACAACAAAATGTTTAATTTATCTAGAAGAAATTAAACCAACAGACAACAAATTCCTTTCACTTTTACACATTGAAAATAAATTCGAATTTCATTCTTATAGTGAAAAAGAATTTAGCCAATGAGTTAATAAACGTTTTACTGAATATGGATTAAAAATTAACTATAGTGACTTATTATATTTTCTAACAAAAATCCCTAATGATATCGCTATAGCACAGAATGAAATTGATAAATTAGTACTATTAAACGAGCCAATTAATAAGGTGTTAATTGATAGTTTTATCACACAATATCCTATTGATGATCCATTCTACTTTTCAAATGCCCTAGGGACAAATAATTTGCATGAAATATATTCAAAATACATCCTATTAAGCGCACAAGGCGAAGATGTAACTAAGTTAATATATACCATTAGCAATACAATGTGCTTGTTAAATAGATATTTTGCGTATTCTAAAGCTATTACACAGCGTGATGTATTAGCTAACAAGCTAAACATTTCATTAAAACGACTATTTGTGATTGAGAAAATCGCAAATAACTATAAGGCAAATGACGTGAGAAGAATTCTTACTGAGTTAGGTGACCTTGACTATAAAATTAAAACTACGGGGGTAGACTCAAATGATTTATTCCAATCTTTCTTGACAAAAAACTTCGGAAAGTAAAATTAATTCTTTCATTTTCCTTGACGAAGAAATACTTAAAAATAATGAACTAATTGTTTCTGTAAAATATTTTGAAAATATCTTAAAGAAACTAGGGGAATTAAGTGCTTTTAACTATGAGGTAGGCATAGTAGTACCTGATTTGTATAATTTTTATAACTATCATCTTATGCTACTAGATGATGAAAATGAGAACTTGGCCAAAAAGAGAATCAAGAACTTGCATCTATTTTTATCAAAGGCAGCAAAGTTAAATACAAAATTCTACTTTACCTTAGACTTTCATAGTATCGCATCTTTTTCTGATGTGCTAAGTAGAGTTGATCTTAATAACTTTGAAGTTAAAGAAAATGTTGATAATCACTCATCTCTAAAATACAACGATTTACTCTACACGCAAGTTATAAAACTTAAAAAAGATAATGCTGAAAACGAACTATATAATCACATAAATAAAATTTATGCTGGTTTATCAAAATATGTTGAAATTGAAGGCTTCTTTATTAGTAATTTATTTGATTTTTGTCAAAATAAGCAAAACCAAGTAGCTGCAGATGATTACAAGTTTCTTGTAAATACATTTCAAAAAGTTATTAACACCATGCACATAGATGTAAACATCTATGAATCAAATAATAAGGCAGCTTTATACTTACGTAAGAAATTACAACCATTAGAAGTTTATACTGATGTAGTTTTAGCACCTCAATTTAGTGAAATCATAAAAAATATTGAATCATTATATAAGAAAGATTTAAATGTAATATTTAACTCAAACAAGTTTTTATCAACACGAACTGGGTCTTTATCTTATAAAGATACTCAAGTGCGCATAATTCTTGAAAATCTTTCTGTCTCATCAAGAAATTATTGTTATTACTTTGCATTTGAAAATAAAGAAGATGAGTGAAAAGTAAACTTATTTGACTATCTCTTATTGCAAGATAATATCAACAGTTATTTCATTTCTACTCTTTACAAACGCAATGATATATTGCATTATAATCAACCAGGTAATGCAGCAAAAATTGTAACTTACTGTTTTAAGGCTAATACATATAAGTATATTAATACTGGTGATTCTGAATTCAAATTCAGCTTTAGATACCAAAATATTAGACAACACATAAAAATCATGTGAAAAAAAATCCATAAGGAAGTTCATTCTTATGGATATAAATGAAATCGAATTAAATAATTCGAAGCGAGAACTATATGTTCTCGTTATTTTTTTATCTTAAGTAGTATGCTAAGATAAGTTCGTTGAATTCTACTGCGAGTATATCTTTTTGAAACACAAGCATCAATAAAACTGTTATAGTCATTATTTAATTTCACTTGTTTTTTAAATAAATTCTCAATGCCTTCATCTACAAGTTTATATTGAGCTAATTTACTTGCAGTTTGTTTTATTATTATTTTTTTAAATTTAGGATAAGTAGCTGAAATATCCCTCTTTGCATCATAAACTAATCGCATAGGAGTGTAAGGCGAAATATCTTCATGTTGTTTGAGCATCTCTCTGATTTTAGAAGCACTGGCAAATGATGATTTTACCTCGGAAGCATGAAAATCTATTGTTCTTTGCATGCTAATTGGTTGAATTGGAAAGTCATTATTAATAATTGTTTTGACATATTCAAGGCCAAGAATGTCATTTGGCATTTGTATATTTTGTCCCATTAATTCCTGAATTGCTAAGTTGTTTGCTTTAGGATAACTATTGCCACCTGACTTTAGATATTTTTTCACTAAAGTATTATATTCAGTTGGATTTGATTTAATTGCTTTAGCAATCTTAATTAAGCTTTCAACATCATTGCTTTCTGATCCAAAAACTAAATAATCAATCTTATGTTTAGCTAATAATTTAACACCTGATTGAGCAAAAATGTGTGCTGCTTGAATTACATCTCTATCTTGGAGTTTAACAACTTTATTTACACCAAAAGCTTTTGCAGCCTTTTTACGAGCACTAAAACTAGCACAAGCAATTTCTCCTCTTTGAGTAAATTTATTTGACATAGCCACTATAATATAGGCATTTGGGATGTTTTTTCTGATCCAGTTAATTTGATAAATATGTCCGTTATGAAACGGGTTATATTCAGCAATTATTCCTACGCGATTTTTCTTATTTTTTTTCACAAATAAATTATAATTAGATTACTTAAAATAAGTATGATATTTTTACAAAATTAATAACTATTTTTACTAATTAAATATTTTTAAATTTTAATTTTTATAATATAATAAATTAGCTTATTAATTAATACATACTTCAAAGGGGGTAAAATGGCTATTGTTCCAAAACGTAAAACGTCTAAACAACGTAAACACAAAAGAAACACTCACTCAGCTTTAGATACACCTAACCTTGTATCTTGCAAAAACTGCAGTCAAAAAATTGAACAACATGTTGTATGTCAATTTTGTGGATTTTACAAAGGTAAAAAAGTTGAAGGCTATGTTGCATTAAACGACAGAAATAAATAATAACTTTATTAATTAATCATTCTTATAAATAATTAAAGCACTGGAAATAGTGCTTTTTTGTTTACTTTTAGTTCTTTTTAGCTCAAAAATAATTTAAATAATGAGAGATGAAAGAAAGGTAAATAATGAAACTATATATTATTGGAGAAATTGTTTATAAAAACAAGAACAACATCATACTAGAGTCACGCTCAGAAGGATATTTAATGACTGTAGCTGACGAGTCTAGATATGAAGTTGGACAGAAAGCTAAAATCTATTTATATGAACATCGAACTGAATATAATGAATGCACATACGCATTTAAAGATTTTAAAGAACGCTTATTGTTCATTGACTTAGTATCTGTTGAAAAGATCGGACCTAAGATTGCAATGATTTTACTTGACAAAGGCTGAGAATACATTGCTCGTTTAATTGCACACAGTAATTATCAAGAATTGGCTTCTATTCAATTTATTAACGAAAAGCTAGCAAATCTAATTTGTGTGCAATTATCTGAAAAATGATCAAAAATCATTTCAAATGCAGATAACAAGAAAGCTGAAAAATCACAACTACGTGAAGAATTAAATAAAACATTACAACAATTAGGCTTCCAAAAGAGTCAAATTGATTTAGCAATGAAGAAAATTAAATTCACAGATAACATAGATAATATGATTGAAGAAAGCATTAAACTCATAGCTAACGAAAGCAATGACGTATCTAGACTTGAGGCCTAATAAATTTAGTGAATTTATTGGGCAAAATAAATTAGTCAAAACACTTCAAGCTATGATGCGAAGTGCTAAAATTCAAAACAAAATTCTAGATCATATCTTACTTTATGGATCACCCGGGATGGGTAAAACCACACTAGCAACCTTGATTGCAAAGGAAAATCAATCTCGTATCCACTATATTCAAGGGGCTAATATCGAAAAGAAAGCTGACCTAATCAGTGTGCTTTCAGTCATTAACGAAGGAGATGTTGTATTCATAGATGAGATTCATAGTATAAATAAAAATGTTATTGAATTCTTATATGGTGCAATGGAAGATTTTGTTTTTGACTTAATAGTAGGCGCAGATGGCAACTCACGTGCAGTAAGAATGAAAATTAAACCCTTTACATTAATTGGCGCTACAACTAAATTAAATGAAATCTCTCAACCTCTTAAAGATCGCTTCGGTTTTGTTGGTAGAATTGTTAACTATACCCCTGAAGATATCTTTAAAATCCTAAGCATATCTAAAAATAAACTAGCCATTGATGTAACAGATGATATTTTAAAAATTGTTGCAAGTTACTCACGCAGTACGCCTCGGCTTGCTAATCACTTACTCGAACGGATAAATGATTTTGCTTTAGCTCATAATAAAGGTGTTATTAATAAAAGAATAGTTAAAAAAACCTTTAAATATCTTGATCTTTATGAGTTCGGGTTAACTAAAGACCATATTGAATACTTAGAAGTACTTAAGGAAGGATTTGAAGAAAAGTATGTTGCTTTAGATACAATTACAGGATTACTTTTACATACTAAGGAAAGCATAGTAAATGAAATTGAGCCTCCTTTACTATTGTTAAAATTAGTTGAAAAAAGTTCCAAAGGTAGACGGATTACTTCTGAAGGAATTGACTATTTAATTAGGCAAAACTTATACTAAAATTTATAAAAAAGTCAAATATTGCTATATTTACTAGCTAATATTTGACTTTTTATAATTTTGAGAAATAGGATAAAAGAATATAATATAAAGAATTATGGGAATATTTAAATTACATGCAAATTATCAGCCAACAGGTGACCAACCCAAGGCAATTCAACAACTTGTTGATGGAATTAAACATCACGATCGTGAACAAGTGCTTCAAGGGGTAACAGGTTCTGGAAAAACTTTTACAATTGCTAATGTGATCAAAGAATTTGATCGTCCAGTTATTGTTTTATCACATACTAAAACATTAGCTTCACAGCTTTATAGTGAGCTAAAAAGTTTCTTTCCTGAAAATGCTGTTGAGTATTTTATTTCATATTTTGATTACTATAGACCAGAAGCATATATTCCTGCAACTGATGTTTATATTGATAAAGACTCAAAAACAAATGAACAAATTGAAATTCTTCGTCTCAGTGCTATTAATTCATTACTTACTAGAAAAGATGTAATTATTGTGGCTAGTGTTAGTGCTATTTATGGTGCACTTAATCCGGAAGTCTATAAAGATTCTTTCTTTAGATTTTACATACATCAACCTATTTCTATTAAGGAATTTATTAATAAGCTAATTCAAATTAAATACGATAGAAATGATACTGTTCAGGAAGCTGGTGACTTCACTGTCAAAGGTGATGCTATTTTTGTGCGTCCTGCTGATAATGAAGAAATAACCGTTAGAATAACCTTTTTTGGTGATGAAATTGAAGAAATAGCCATTGTAGACCCGCTGACAAAAGAAGTTCAACAAAAACCTAAGATTTATGTGCTTTCACCTGGTAACGCTTATGCAACAGAAAATTCAATTTATGATGTAATTATTCCTAAAATTCAAGCAGAATTAGAAAAAAGTATTGCCCAATTCCAAAAGGAAGGCAAAATACTAGAAGCTTCTCGCCTATCTCAAAGAATTCAAAACGACATGGATGATATGAAGGAATTTGGGATTTGCAAAGGTATTGAAAACTACTCAATGTATCTAGATGGTAGGGATTTTGGTCAAAGACCTTATACCATACTAGACTATTTCCCTAAGGATGCATTAATGTTTATTGATGAGTCACACAAATTAGTCCCACAAGTAGGTGGTATGTATGCTGGGGATCGAAGCAGAAAAGAAAACCTTGTAAATTATGGTTTTAGATTACCTTCAGCCCTAGAAAATAGACCTCTAAACTTTGAAGAATGAGAAGATAACTTCGATTTTTATAAAATTTATATTTCAGCAACACCTAGAGACTATGAGCTAAATAAATCAGAAGGTAAAGTAGCTAAGCTCTTTGTTCGTCCAACTGGGCTAGTGGACCCTGAAATTATTGTAAAGCCTACTCACAATCAAATTGAAGATATTTATGACACTTTAATAAAACAAAGAGAAACTAATTCACGTACATTAATTCTTACCTGATCTAAGAAACAAGCTGAAACCTTATCAGCTTACTTACTTGAAAAAGGCATTAAGTCTGCTTACTTACACTCAGATTTTAATACATTTGTCAGAAATGAAATCTTAAGAAAACTTCGTAAAGGTACTTACGAAGTAGTTGTTGCTATCAATCTATTGCGTGAAGGTATGGATATTCCAGAAGTTTCTAAAGTTCTAGTTTTAGATGCTGATAAAGAAGGATTTATGCGTAATGCAGAAAGCTTAATTCAAATCACCGGACGGGCAGCAAGAAACGTTAATGGACAAGCTATTTTCTATGCAGATAAAATTACTCCAAGTATGCAAAAGTGCATTGAAGATAACTTAGAAAAGCGTACAATGCAACTAGAATACAATAAGATACACAATATTACACCTAAAACAATTATTAAACCTATTCCTGAGCCTATTCAAGGTCATGATATCAGTAATGCAATTGAAGCTATTATAACTAAGAGTCAAGCTAAGGGTCGAGTAAGTAAAAAAGAAAAACAACAAGCTATTGATGAAATTCGCAAGCAAATGGAACAAGCTGCAAAAGAATTAGATTACGAACGTGCCATTGAACTGCGTGATATCTTGCTTGAATTACAAGTAGATGAAAAACATAAAATTGAGGAGGACCAAAATGAGTAAAGAAGATAAATTAATTATTCAAGGCGCTAGAGAAAATAATTTAAAAAACGTTAATTTAACCATTCCTAAAAATCAACTAATAGTATTTACAGGTCTAAGTGGTAGTGGTAAAAGTTCATTAGCTTTTAACACTATTTATGAAGAAGGACGCCGTAGATATGTTGACTCTCTTTCATCATATGCTCGTATGTTTTTAGGAGGAACTAAAAAACCAGATGTAGATAAAATCGAAGGACTTTCACCTTCCATTTCAATTGAGCAAAAAACTGTGCATAATAATCCAAGATCTACAGTTGGAACAGTAACTGAAATTTATGACTATTTCAGATTGCTCTTTGCTCGTATTGGTAAGCCATTTTGTCCAAATCATAATATTGAAATTAGCTCTCAAACTACTAAAGATATATTAAATTCAATCTATCAATTGCCAGAAAACTCAAAACTCATTATTTATGCACCTCTAGTTGAGGGTGAAAAAGGAACCCATGCTAACTTGCTTGAAAAGTTACGCAAAGATGGTTTCATTAGAGTTAAAATTGATGGTCAATTCTATTTACTAGATGATCAAATCGAACTTGCGAAAAATAATAAGCATGATATTGATTTGGTTATAACTCGTGTTGTGCTTAATGAAGAAAATTATGTCAGAATTGCTGAAGCTATTGACATTGCAGCAGAACATTCAAATGGATTAATTAAAATTGAAGATGTAGAAAATAATAAAATTTATTCATTCTCAAAAACACACTCATGTATATACAAAGACTTTAATATGCCTAAAATTGAAACTAGATTGTTTTCTTTCAATGCCCCTTACGGAATGTGTGAAAACTGTAAGGGTCTAGGTGTAGAGTTTAAAGCAGATTTTGACGCTATAGTTCCTGAACCTTGAAGAACAATTAACGAAGGTGCTATTAAATACTTTGAAAACACTATTAATACAGCAAATTTAGAATGACAAGAATTTGACCAACTCTTATTGCACTATCACATAGATAAAAACACTCCAATTGATGAATTAACACAACAAGAACGTGACATTATAATGTATGGTTCAACTGAACCAATTGCTTACGCTTTAAAATCATCTTCAAATAATATAATTCGTCGCGATCGTCAAATTGAAGGTATAGTTACTAAAATTGAAAAGCTATACTATGAAACTTCTTCAGATCGCAGACGTGATTATTTAAATAAATACATGGGTTCATTTACTTGCTCAGTTTGTTCAGGTTCTCGTTTAAACCAAGCAGCAAGAGCTGTACGTATTGATAACAAAAACATTTATGAATATACATTAATGTCAGTTGAACAATGTTTAGAAAGCATTCAAAGTTTAATAAGTAAGTTAAGTGAACAAGAGATACAAATTTCAAACCTCATTACAAAAGAACTAATTGATCGCCTTTCATTCTTAAGAAATGTAGGATTAGATTATTTAACTCTTAACCGTAGTGCTGAAACACTAAGTGGGGGAGAAGCACAAAGAATTAGATTAGCAACTCAAATAGGTTCCAACCTAACAGGAGTTTTATATGTGCTAGATGAACCCTCTATTGGTCTGCACCAAAAAGATAACTTAAAGCTTATTAATACACTTAGAAAAATGGTTGATATTGGTAACACACTAATTGTTGTTGAACATGATGAAGACACAATGTATTCAGCTGATTATATTGTTGATATTGGTCCTGAAGCCGGAATTCATGGGGGACAAGTTGTTGCTCAAGGACATTTAGAAGATATTATTGCAAATCCTAATTCAATTACTGGAAAATACCTATCTCATGAATGAAATATCCCAGTACCCCTTAGTCGTAGAAAAGGTAATAAAACTGAAATTACAATTAAAGGTGCTAGAGAAAATAACTTAAAAAATATTGATGTTACTATACCTCTAGGGATGCTAGTTGGGATTACTGGAGTTTCTGGTTCTGGTAAAAGTACACTAATAAATGAAATCTTTGTTCGTGGTATTCAATATTCTTTAGGCCTACTAGATGGGATTAATCATAAAAAAGCTAAGTTTAGTTCAATTCAAGGTTTAAGTAATATTGATAAAGTGATAGCTGTAAACCAATCTCCAATTGGAAGAACCCCAAGATCAAATCCAGCTACATATACTGGTGTTTTTGACGATATTCGTGATATTTTTGAAAATATCGAAGAATCTCGGGCACGTGGTTATACTAAATCACGTTTCAGTTTTAATGTGCCAGGTGGAAGATGTGAAAAATGTAGTGGTGATGGATTCATTAAAATTGAAATGCACTTTCTACCAGACGTTTTTGTACCATGTGATCAATGTGATGGTAAAAGATATAATCGTGAAACTCTTGAAATTAAATATCATAATAAAAACATTTCACAAATTTTAGATATGTCTGTTGAGGAAGCCTTTGAATTCTTCAAGCATAAAACTAAAATCATTGAAAAATTACAAATCCTAATGGATGTCGGACTTGGATATATCCAACTTGGACAAATGTCAACCACATTAAGTGGTGGTGAAGCACAAAGAGTTAAACTAGCAACTTATTTACAAAAGAAACCTACAGGTAAGACTGTCTACGTACTTGATGAACCAACAACTGGATTACATACACATGATGTTAAAAAATTAATTGCTATTTTAAATCGAATTGTTGATAATGGTGATACAGTGGTTGTTATTGAACATAATTTAGATGTAATTAAATCTTGTGACTATTTAATCGACCTTGGTCCTGATGGTGGAATTCATGGAGGACAAGTTGTTGCTCAAGGAACACCAGAACAAGTTGCTCAAAGTCCAAAAAGCTATACTGGAGAATTCTTAGCTAAAATTTTAAAAAATTAATTATCTTATTAAAAATAAGATAATAACTATATATAATTTAATAGATTTTATTTAAGGAAGTTTATGAGTAAAGATAAAAAGAAAATGAACGTCAAAAAAATTATTGAGTTTTTTGGCCTAAATATAGTTAATGGCAAAGATGTCGAACTTGAATATAATGATATTTATTTACCAGCAATTAAACGTGTTGGTTTAGAGTTAGCAGAGCATTTTGAAAATGATCGTATTTCAAAAAATGTTATTGCTTGAGGGACAGCGGAATCAACTTGATTTAGTTTGATAGGTAAGACTAAGTCTTATGAATCTTTAGAATGAGTATTTTCTCGCAAGCCACCTATTGTTATTCTTTCAAAAGGATTTAACAAGCCAGCTATTAACTGAGTAATAGATGTTGCAAACAAATACAAAATCCCTGTGGCGTTGGCTCGCATGTCAACTTCATATATTTCGACCAACATTGGTTCATATTTAAATAATTATTTTGGTGAAGTTACACAAGTACATGGAACATTAGTTCTAATTGGTGGTACTGGAGTTCTTATCACTGGTGAATCAGGGATTGGAAAATCAGAAGCTGCATTGCAATTAGTGCAACAAGGTAGCGTGCTTATTTCTGATGATGCTGTGTTAATTAAAGACAATGGTAACATTTTTATTGGTTCCTCACCAGAAATGACTCGCAACTTCCTTGAAATTAGAGGGATTGGGCTAGTTGACATAACCCAACTATACGGAGTCTCTTCAGTAGCTAAATCTTCAATTATTGATTTAGTTATTGAATTAGTTCGCCAAGAAGGCAAAAATGACTTCGATCGCTTAGGAACAGATTATTTAGAATATCCAGTCTTTGGTAGATCAATTAAGAAAATGCAAATCCCAATTAAAGAAGGGGGCTCAGCTGCTTCCTTAATTAAAGCTGCTGTCAATACATATTTAGCTAGAAATGCTGGTATGAATGTAGTTGACATGTTATATGAAAGAGCAGAAAAGGAGAATAATGAATAGTAATTTACCTTCATTTTTACCTACAGCTGCAATCAGAGAAGGAACCCCTACAATCTTATTTAACATCGGTTCTTATCAGATGCACCTGTATTCTTTAATGATAATGTTTGGATTCTTATTTGCTATCCTTACAGTATTATTTTATTGGTATAAAGAACAATGAGATTTAAATATCTTATTCGTAGTTATCATCATCACAGTTCCTGCCGGAATCTTTGGAGGACGTCTTGGATTCATTATTGAACGCTTAATTTATGATCCAAGTAATCCATTCCCTAACTCGCATTGATATGCGATTTGAGAAGGGGGTCTAAGTATTCAAGGGGGAGTTATTCTAGCTGCTCTTCTAGATATTGCTTACTTATATACAAAACGTCAATATGTTGATTTAAGAAAAGCTTTTAGCTATATTCTACCTGCTGTTTTAGTCGGACAATTTGTTGGTCGTTTTGGTAACTATGCTAACCACGAAGTTTATGGAAGAATTGACTGAAGTGGCTACAGCGTAACTTCTTTAGGTTCTACTTTTGCCTCAAACATGTACATTTCAGATGCTACAACTGATGCATTAGGTCTTGAAGGGGCTTATAGATACCCACTCTTCTTATATGAAGGACTAGCAAACTTAGTCGGTTATATTCTTCTTTGCTGAGTATTCAACTATTTTGGTGTCTTTAAACCAGGAGCAACTGGTGCATTATACTTATTATGATATGGTGTAACTCGTGCTGCTATGGAACCTTTAAGAGAAGAATCATATAATCTTTACTCATATGTAGCATTAGTATTTATTATCTTAGGAGTAATCCTATTTATCTACTTCCAATTCTTTGGGTTAGTTAAATACAATAAAACTTTTGCTAAATATAAATGAACATACGAAATCAAAAATAAAGAACAATACAACAATTATGTATACAGAACAAGTTTTAAATACTTAGTATGTCAAATAAAAACAAAATTAATTCATAAATAAAAACGCATTTATCTAAATGCTTTTTTTATAAGAAAACAAAGGAGTATATATGAATGAATCATATGATTTAGTAATTATTGGAGGTGGACCTGCTGGATTAAATGCAGCCTTATATGCCTCTAGAGCAAATCTCTCTGTTGCTTTTGTAGAAAAAAGCACTCCTGGTGGAAAACTATCTGCCACAAGCAAAGTTGAAAACTGAATAGGAACAGAAATGATTGAAGGATGACAATTGGCTCAAGAATTCTTTGATCACTCACAAAAATATGGGGCCAAATACATCTATGGTGATGTAGTAGAAGTAAAAAACATAGATACTACTCACAAAGAAATTTATCTAGCTAGTGGACAAATGATACAAGCGAAAACTATTCTAATTGCTACTGGTATGAAAAATAAAGTACCAACCTTTATCAAGAACATAGATAAATTTATGAATAGAGGTGTTAGCTTTTGTGCTATTTGTGATGGTCCATTATTTGGAAAAAATCCAACTATGGTACTAGGAGCTGGAAACTCTGCTGTTGAAGAATCTGCTTATCTTTCAAGTATAGCTTCAGAAGTACACCTAGTAATAAAAGGTGGAGACTTTACAGCTGAAAGACGTCTTGTACAAGACTTATATAAGCTTCCTAATGTTAAAATTCATCGTTTCTCACAAGTGCTTGAGCTCAGAGGAGAAGATGCGTTAGAAAGTGCTCTTATCAAGGATGAAGATGGAAATGAACAAGAAATAAAGATTTCTTCTTTCTTCCCTTACATCGGTATGGAATCAACAGCCTGATTCTTACAAGATTTAGACATTCTTGACTCTAAAGGTTTTATTATAACTGATGAAAATATGCAAACTAAAGTTCCTGGCATCTTTGCTGCTGGAGATATTAGAGTTAAGGAAATACGTCAAATTGTTACTGCTGCAAGTGATGGTGCTATTGCAGCTAAGAAAATCGTTGACCTCGTAAATACTGAAAAATAAGGATTTTTTTCATAAATGTGGAAATTTCCACATTTTTTCTTTCTTTTTTATTAAATCCATATATGAAATAATAAAATAATAGTAGGAATAAGTTTTATTCCGAATAAAAAACTAACTATTTA